>NZ_JBWKOF010000010.1:0-17896 GCF_059415945.1 Pseudomonas sp. GW821-FHT09H03
GCTGGGTTGCTGCCGTCGCTGAGGTTTTTCTCGTAGACGGTCAGTTCTCCGCCATAGACGTTCAGGCCGTCGAGGGTGACGGTGTCGTCGTTGTTGTGGATCTGCAGCACCAGGTTGGCGGTGCTGGTGTCGCCGTCTGCGTCGGTGATGGTGTATTGGAAGGTCTCGCTGCCGTCACCGCCGCCGTGCAGGGCTTTGAAGTCGGCGTCCGTGGTGTTCAGGGTGTAGGTGTAAGTGCCGTTGGCATTGAGTACCAGGGTGCCGTAGGTGCCGTTGAAGGTGCCGGGGGTGATCGGGCCGGCGTTTTCGCCAGTCGGTACCCGGTCCGCGCCTTGCACGTCGTTGGTCAGCACGTTGCCATTGAGGGTCAGCAGGGTTTCCGAGGCGGTGCCGTTGCTGTCGTTTACGCCCTTCGGCAGGTCGTCGACGATGTTGACGTTGATCTGCCCGGTCGCACTGTCGCCATCGGTGTCGGTGGCGACGACGCTGAAGTTCTCGACGACGCTGTTGGCGCCGTTGGCGTTCGGGTGGGTTTCGTTATCGACCAGGGTGTAGCTGTAGCTGATCACGCCCGTGGCCGGGTTGTAACCGGTGATGGTCAGGGTGCTGCCCAACGGGGTAGGTGCCGATTGCGGGAAGCCCGCCGCCACGCCGTTGGTGACCACGGCGATGCCGCCGACGGTCAGGGTTTGCAGGCCGTCCAGCGCCGTCACGGTGAAGGTGCCGCTCTGGGTCAGCGCCAGGGGGGCTGGGTTGCTGCCGTCGCTGAGGTTTTTCTCGTAGACGGTCAGCTCTCCACCGTAGACGTTCAGGCCGTCGAGGGTCACGGTATCGTCGTTGTTGTGGATCTGCAGCACCAGGTTGGCGGTGCTGGTGTCGCCGTCCGCGTCGGTGATGGTGTATTGGAAGCTTTCGCTGCCGTCGCCGCCGCCGTGCAGGGCTTTGAAGTCGGCGTCCGTGGTGTTCAGGGTGTAGGTGTAAGTGCCGTTGGCATTCAACACCAGGGTGCCGTAGGTGCCGTTAAAGGTGCCGGGGGTGATCGGGCCGGCATTTTCGCCGGTCGGTACACGGTCGGCGCCTTGCACATCGTTGGTCAGCACATTGCCACTGAGGCTCAGCAGGGATTCAGAGGCGGTGCCGTTGCTGTCGTTTACGCCCTTCGGCAGGTCGTCGACGATGTTGACGTTGATCTGCCCGGTTGCACTGTCGCCATCGGTGTCGGTAGCGACGACGCTGAAGTTCTCGACGACGCTGTTGGCGCCGTTGGCGTTCGGGTGGGTTTCGTTATCGACCAGGGTGTAGCTGTAGCTGATCACGCCCGTGGCCGGGTTGTAACCGGTGATGGTCAGGGTGCTGCCCAACGGGGTGGGTGCCGATTGCGGGAAGCCTGCCGCCACGCCGTTGGTGACCACGGCGATGCCGCCGACGGTCAGGGTTTGCAGGCCGTCCAGCGCCGTCACAGTGAAGGTGCCGCTCTGGGTCAGCGCCGAGGTGGCTGGGTTGCTGCCGTCGCTGAGGTTTTTCTCGTAGACGGTCAGTTCGCCACCGTAGACGTTCAGGCCGTCGAGAGTGACGGTGTCGTCGTTGTTGTGGATCTGCAGCACCAGGTTGGCGGTGCTGGTGTCGCCGTCCGCGTCGGTGATGGTGTATTGGAAGCTTTCGCTGCCGTCACCACCGCCGTGCAGGGCTTTGAAGTCGGCGTCCGTGGTGTTGAGGGTGTAGGTGTAGGTGCCGTTGGCATTCAACACCAGGGTGCCATAAGTGCCGTTAAAGGTGCCGGGGGTGATCGGGCCGGCATTTTCGCCGGTCGGTACACGGTCGGCGCCTTGCACATCGTTGGTCAGCACATTGCCACTGAGGCTCAGCAGGGATTCAGAGGCGGTGCCGTTGCTGTCGTTTACGCCCTTCGGCAGGTCGTCGACGATGTTGACGTTGATCTGCCCGGTCGCACTGTCTCCATCGGTGTCGGTAGCGACGACGCTGAAGTTCTCGACGACGCTGTTGGCGCCGTTGGCGTTCGGGTGGGTTTCGTTATCGACCAGGGTGTAGCTGTAGCTGATCACGCCCGTGGCCGGGTTGTAACCGGTGATGGTCAGGGTGCTGCCCAACGGGGTGGGTGCCGATTGCGGGAAGCCTGCCGCCACGCCGTTGGTGACCACGGCGATGCCGCCGACGGTCAGGGTTTGCAGGCCGTCCAGCGCCGTCACAGTGAAGGTGCCGCTCTGGGTCAGCGCCGAGGTGGCTGGGTTGCTGCCGTCGCTGAGGTTTTTCTCGTAGACGGTCAGTTCGCCACCGTAGACGTTCAGGCCGTCGAGAGTGACGGTGTCGTCGTTGTTGTGGATCTGCAGCACCAGATTGGCGGTGCTGGTGTCGCCGTCCGCGTCGGTGATGGTGTATTGGAAGGTCTCGCTGCCGTCACCACCGCCGTGCAGGGCTTTGAAGTCGGCGTCAGTGGTGTTCAGGGTGTAGGTGTAGGTGCCGTTGGCGTTGAGTACCAGGGTGCCGTAGGTGCCGGCGAAGGTGCCGGGGGTGATCGGGCCGGCATTTTCGCCGGTCGGTACACGGTCGGCGCCTTGCACGTCGTTGGTCAGCACATTGCCGTTGAGGGTCAGCAGGGTTTCCGAGGCAGTACTCGCGTTACTGTCATTCACCCCGGCAGGCAGGTCGTCCACAACGTTGACGTCGAGACTGGCATTGGCGGTGGTGCCGTTGTCATCGACCACGGTCACGGCGAATTGCTCGGACAAGGTGTTGGCGCCGTTAGCCGTTGGATGCGCTTCGTTATCGGTGAGGGTGTAGCTGTAGCTGACCACGCCGGTAGTGGCATTGAACCCGGTGATGGTCAGGGTGCTGCCCAACGGAGTGACCGCTGATTGCGGGAAGCCCGCCGCCACGCCATTGGTGACCACGGCAATACCGCCCACCGTCAGGGTTGTCACACCGTCCAGCGCTGTGATGGTAAAGGTGCCGTTCTGGGTCAGGGCATTGGTATCCGGTGCACTGCCGTCGCCAAGGTTTTTCTCGAAGACGGTGAGTTCGCCTCCGCCAACGTCCAGGCCGCCGATGGTCACGGTGTCGTCGTTGTTGTGGATCTGCAGCACCAGGTTGGCGGTGCTGGTGTCGCCGTCCGCGTCGGTGATGGTGTACTGGAAGCTTTCGCTGCCGTCACCACCGCCGTGCAGGGCTTTGAAGTCGGCGTCCGTGGTGTTGAGGGTGTAGGTGTAGGTGCCGTTGGCATTGAGTACCAGGGTGCCGTAGGTGCCGTTGAAGGTGCCGGGGGTGATCGGGCCGGCGTTTTCGCCAGTCGGTACCCGGTCCGCGCCTTGCACGTCGTTGGTCAGCACGTTGCCATTGAGGGTCAGCAGGGTTTCCGAGGCAGTACTCGCGTTACTGTCATTCACCCCGGCAGGCAGGTCGTCCAAAACGTTGACGTCGAGACTGGCATTGGCGGTGGTGCCGTTGTCATCGACCACGGTCACGGCGAATTGCTCGGACAAGGTGTTGGCGCCGTTAGCCGTTGGATGCGCTTCGTTATCGGTGAGGGTGTAGCTGTAGCTGACCACGCCGGTAGTGGCATTGAACCCGGTGATGGTCAGGGTGCTGCCCAACGGAGTGACCGCTGATTGCGGGAAGCCCGCCGCCACGCCATTGGTGACCACGGCAATACCGCCCACCGTCAGGGTTGTCACACCGTCCAGCGCGGTGATAGTGAACGTTCCGTTCTGAGTCAGGGCGCTGGTATCTGTAGCGCTGCCGTCGCCAAGGTTTTTCTCGAAGACGGTGAGTTCGCCACCGGCAACGTCCAGGCCACCGATGGTCACCGTGTCATCGTTGTTCTGGATCTGCAGCACCAGGTTGGCGGTGCTGGTGTCGCCGTCGGCGTCGGTCAGTGTGTAGGTGAAGGACTCTGTCCCGTTGCCGCCGCCGTGCAAGGCTTTGAAATCGGCGTCAGTGGTGTTCAGGGTGTAGGTGTAAGTGCCGTTAGCATTGAGCACCAGGGTGCCGTAAGTGCCGTTGAAGGTGCCGGGGGTAATCGGTCCAGTGTTCTCACCGACAGATACGCGGTCAGCGCCCTGCACGTCGTTGCTCAGCACATTGCCATTGAGGGTCAGCAAGGTCTCCGAGGCGGTACTCGCATTGCTGTCGTTCACCCCGGCAGGCAGGTCGTCGACAACGTTGACATCGAGGCTGGCGTTGGCAGTGGTGCCATTGTCGTCTACCACTGTCACGGCGAATTGCTCGGACAACGTGTTGGCGCCGTTGGCGGTTGGGTGCGCTTCGTTATCGGTGAGGGTGTAGCTGTAGCTGACCACGCCGGTGGTGGCATTGAACCCGGTGATGGTCAGGGTGCTACCCAACGGGGTGACTGCCGATTGCGGGAAGCCCGCCGCCACGCCATTGGTGACCACGGCAATGCCACCCACCGTCAGGGTCGTCACACCGTCCAGCGCTGTGATGGTAAAGGTGCCGTTCTGGGTCAGGGCATTGGTATCCGGTGCACTGCCGTCGACAAGGTTTTTCTCGAAGACGGTGAGTTCGCCGCCGGCAACGTTCAGGCCGCCGATGGTCACCGTGTCATCGTTGTTCTGGATCTGCAACACCAGGTTGGCGGAACTGGTGTCGCCGTCTGCGTCGGTCAGGGTGTAGGTGAAGGTCTCTGTTCCATTGCCGCCGCCGTGCAGGGCGTTGAAGTCGGCGTCAGAGGTGTTCAGGGTATAGGTGTAAGTCCCGTTGGCATTGAGCACCAGGGTGCCGTAGGTGCCGGTGAAGGTGCCGGGGGTGATCGGCCCGGCATTTTCGCTGGTCGGTACACGGTCGGCGCCTTGCACGTCGTTGGTCAGCACATTGCCGTTGAGGGTCAGCAGGGTTTCCGAGGCAGTACTCGCATTGCTGTCGTTCACGCCAGTAGGCAGGTCGTCGACGACGTTGACGTCGAGGCTCGCGTTAGCGGTGGTGCCGTTGTCATCGACCACGGTCACGGCGAATTGCTCGGACAACGTGTTGGCGCCGTTGGCGGTCGGGTGCGCTTCGTTATCGGTGAGGGTGTAGCTGTAGCTGACCACGCCGGTAGTGGCATTGAACCCGGTGATGGTCAGGGTGCTGCCCAATGGAGTGACCGCTGATTGCGGGAAGCCCGCCGCCACGCCGTTGGTGACCACGGCAATGCCGCCCACCGTCAGGGTCGTCACACCGTCCAGCGCTGTGATGGTAAAGGTGCCGTTCTGGGTCAGGGCATTGGTATCCGGTGCACTGCCGTCGACAAGGTTTTTCTCGAAGACGGTGAGTTCGCCGCCGGCAACGTTCAGGCCGCCGATGGTCACCGTGTCATCGTTGTTCTGGATCTGCAACACCAGGTTGGCGGAACTGGTGTCGCCGTCTGCGTCGGTCAGGGTGTAGGTGAAGGTCTCTGTTCCATTGCCGCCGCCGTGCAGGGCGTTGAAGTCGGCGTCAGAGGTGTTCAGGGTATAGGTGTAAGTCCCGTTGGCATTGAGCACCAGGGTGCCGTAAGTACCGATAAAGGTGCCGGGAGTGATCGGTCCGGCATTGTCGCCGACAGGAACGCGGTCGGCGCCTTGTACATCGTTGGTCAGCACATTGCCGTTGAGGGTCAGCAAGGTTTGCGAGGCGATGCCATTGCTGTCGTCGATCGCCTGGGGCACGTCGTCGGTGATGCTGACGTCCAGCGCCCCTGTGGCGCTATCGCCATTGCTGTCGCTGGCCACCACGGTGAACTGTTCGCCGAGACTGTTGGTGCCATCACCGCTGGCGTGGGTTTCACTACCATTGAGGGTGTAGCTGTAACTGACTACCCCGGTGACCGGATCGTAACCGGTGATCGTCAGGGTGCTGCCCAAAGGCGTAGTGATGCTTTGCGGAAAACCGGCGGCCACACCGCCGCTGACCACATTGATACCGCCGACGCTCAGACTGGTCAGCCCGTCCGCGGCCGTGACGGTGAACGTGCCGCTTTGGATGAGCGCCCCCGGATTCCTCGCCGAACCATCGTCCAGGCTGGCTTCATCGACGCTCAGCTCGCCGTTCTGCACTGAGAGCCCGTCAAGGGTAACCGGGTTATCCGGCACATCCGGAACCACTGGAACCACTGGCGCGTCAGGCGCTGGGAGATTGTTATCCGGGTCCCCGGCCAGGCGCTCCAGGGTTATCTGCGGAATGCCATTGAAGCCGGCGGTAGGAAAACCGAGAGTCGGATCAACCCTGCCACCCACTTCTTCGAGCATCACAAAACTATGACCACCGCCCTGTGCACCACCCGGTGTCCCGCTCGGTGTTCCGGTTGGCCCGGCTGCAGTGGCTTCAGCAGTTTGGGTCGGGTCATCACCGGCCGCAATGGCTTTTTGCAGTTGCTCGACATCAGTCAGTTGCGCCTCGCTGGGCGTCACTGCTTCCGGCGTCTGCACATGTGGCGTCTGGTTCGCGAGCAACTGGGGCGTCATCTGCAGGCTACTGCCACGACCGAGCGTCAGCTCCTGGCCATTTTGCAGATGCACTGCCACCGCGCCTTCAGCGCCAGTGTTCAGTTGATCACCAGCGAACAATCGGTCGCCCTCGACCAAAGCGCGCCGCGTGCCATCGCTCGCCACGGCGAATACCTGACCAATGACCTTACTGACGATTCCGATGAGCGTAGCCATGTGCACTTCCTCCGCTGCCAACCGCTGTCGGCATCCTGTTTGTGCGAAAAACGTGCTCATGGCTCAAACGGGAGACTGGTGGATTCTCCAGGGTGCCGGTTACCTGACGTAAACCGGGGCCCTGGCGACAATCGCGCCCAGCCGGTCACTCACCGATGACGTCTGCGGTTCGGGAAAAATCCCATGCAATCAATGGGATCTGATCCAGTCCGCGACAGTTCGTCTGCGAGCAAAGCGTAACGATCTTGAACCACTCAAGTGACAAAAAACCGTCACCAATAGATCGACGCGTCCCTCCCCTCTAGCAGTTCTCCGCCCTCTGTCGATAAGTGGATTGGAACTTTCCTTAAACCCTCGATGAGCGCCCTAAAGCTCATAAATCAAAGGCTTTCGTATTGAACAATGTGCTGGATTTTACGGAGCGCATAAGTTTTTTTTGGCATAAGCCTTATGAAAAATATTTCTTAGCTATGCTCTAGAATGTTCTTAGCTGTGTTGTTACAAGCATGAAACGGTTTTACCTATAAATGTCGTCAAATATTTGGCGACTCAGAAAGCGCCATCAGTTATCAGGGAGATGCACCCATGCGCCTTTTAACCCCCCTCTGCAGCGCGGTTCTTTTGGCCATGGCCTGCACGAACCAGGCTCACGCCATGTCGTTGACCGACGCGATCCAGAGCACCATCGCGACCCATCCGGAACTCGCCTCACGGGTCGACGGCCGTCTGTCGGCCGACGAAGACGTGAAAGTCGCCAAGGGGGGCTTTTATCCGTCAGTAGACCTGAATGCCGGCTACGGGCGCGGCTACAGCGATAACACCAATACCCGGGCACTTGGCAATCACCACACCGAAATTCTCAATTACACCCAGTCGGAACTGCGCCTGCGGCAAATGCTCTTCGACGGGTTCAATACCGCCAACGAAGTCGAGCGCACCAAAGGCGTGGTCAACTCCCGGGCCTATTACGCTCAGGGTACCGCCCAGGATCTGGCGCTGCGCACCACCGAGGTCTATCTGGAAGTGCTCAAGCGTCGTGAACTGGTGACCCTGGCCACGAACAACCTGCAGGCGCATTTGCGGGTCAACGATCAGATCGGCCTGCGTACCCAGCGCGGTGTGGGCAGCAACGCCGACGCCGACCAGTCCACCGCCCGTCGGGCGTTGGCGGAAAACAACCTAGACACCGCTCAGGTCGATCTGGCCGACGCCGAGTCGAATTTCTACAGCGTCGTGGGACGCTTGCCGGATGAACTCGAAGTCCCGCCCTCGATCCGCGGCGAGCTGCCAGGCTCCCTGCCGGAAGCCCAGCAGAGCATGGTTGAAAACAACCCATACCTGAAATCCGCCCAGGCCGACGTGCAATCCGCCGAGAGCCAGTACGAAGTCGCCAAGTCGCCATTCTATCCGCGCTTCGACGCCGAGGCCGCAGTGGGCGCAAACAACAACATCGGGGGCGAAGAAGGCCATGACAACGAATGGCGGGTCGGCGTGGTAATGAACTACAACCTGTTCCGCGGCGGCAGCGACAAGGCACGCCTGGCTTCCGACGCGCACAAGATCAACCAGGCCATGGACATCCGCAACAATGCCCTGCGCCAACTCAACGAAAACATTCACCTGGCCTGGAACGCCATGGTCAACGCCAAGAAGCAAACCCCGACCGCCCGCGAATACGCCGATACCAGTAAGCGCGTGCGCGTGGCGTACCAGGATCAGTTCGGCCTCGGCCAACGGACCCTGCTCGACCTGCTGGACAGTGAAAACGAGCTTTACAACGCCAACCGTCGCTACACAGAAGTGCGCTACACCGAAGAGTATTCGATGTACCGTGTACTGGCGAACATGGGCCAGTTGCTGAGCAAGCAACGGGTGGTACTGCCCGCCGATGCGATTGCCCAGACCGAAGTGAAGAACGAAGCCCGTTTGCCTGAAATGAAGTAGTCCACGGAGCGATCAATGTGACCAGCATGGAACCCGGCAACACCGGTGTCGATCCGCGCCTGAGCTTCGATGATCCGCTTCTGGATGGCCTGCTGATCCTCTGCAAACTCCACGGCGCGACGGTCAGTCGCGCCAGCCTGAGTGCCGGGCTGCCAATGGCACACCAACGCCTGAGCCTGGAGCTGCTGCCACGCGCAGCAGCCCGGGCTGGTTTGCAGGCGCGTTTGCTGCGTCGCGACCTCAAAGACATCTCCCCGCTCAACCTGCCCGTGCTCCTGTTGCTCAACAACGGTCGTACCGCGGTATTGCGCCGTTACGGCGAAGATGGCCAGGTACTGATCCTGCCCAGCGAGGCCGACGGTGGCGAACAGTGGATAAGCCCCGAGGAACTCGCCACAAACTACAGTGGCCAGGCCTTGTTCGCCCGGCCACGCCATGAACTCGAAGACCTGCGCTCGCCTCTGGTGCCGCGGGTCCAGGCCTGGTTCCGCGATACGCTGAAACTGTCGAAATGGCTGTACAGTGACGCGATCCTGGCAAGTTTCCTGATCAACCTGCTGGGCCTGATGGTGCCGCTGTTCGTGATGCAGACCTACGACCGCGTGGTGCCCAACCAGGCCACCTCGACCTTGTGGGTATTGGCTATCGGTCTGCTGATCGGTACCGCTTTCGAACTGGTGCTGCGGGTGGTGCGCGCGCATTTGCTCGACACTGCCGGCAAGAAAACCGACGTGATCCTGTCGGCGACCCTGTTCGAGCGCATCACCGGCATGGCGATGAAAGCCCGGCCGGCCACCATCGGCGGATTCGCCCAGAGCATTCATGACTTCCAGGGCCTGCGCGAATTTCTTACCGCCGTGACCCTCACCAGCCTGATCGACCTGCCCTTCGCCCTGCTGATGCTGGTGGTGATCGGACTGCTCGGCGGCTGGCTGGTGGTGATCCCGGTGCTGGCGTTTCCGATCACCATCATCTTCGCCATGGTGATTCAGGCGCGCCTGCGCGACACGGTACAGAAAAGCCTCAGCCTCGGCGCCGAACGCCAGGCGCTACTGATTGAAACCCTCAGTGGCCTGGAAACCCTCAAGGCCTGTAGCGCTGAAAGCGAGCGCCAGCATAAATGGGAAAGCACCCACGGCGCCCTCACCCGCCTCGACAGCCACGCCCGTAATCTCTCGGCCCTGGCGACCAACGGCACGCTGTTCATCCAGCAGTTCTCCGGCATGGCGACCATCGTCGCCGGGGTCTACAGCATCATCGCCGGCAACCTCAGCGTCGGCGCGCTGGTGGCGACCTACATGCTCGGCAGTCGGGTACTTTCGCCCCTGGGACAGATCGCCGGACTGATCACGCGCTACCAGCAAGCACAACTGACCATGAAGAGCACCGACGCGCTGATGGGCCTGCCCCAGGAGCGCGACGCCAGACAACGGCCACTGGAGCGCACGCAACTGCAAGGCGGGCTGGATGTCGTTGGCGTGACCTTCCACTACAACGGCCAGAGCGCTCCGGCGCTGGGCAATGTCAGTTTCAGCGTCAAACCCGGCGAACGTATCGGCATCATCGGCCGCAGCGGCTCCGGCAAAAGCACCCTGGCCCGCCTGGTAATGGGTTTCTACGAACCGGATGAAGGCCAACTGCTGCTCGATGGCCTGGACCTGCGGCAACTGGACGTCGCCGACCTGCGCCATCAGATCGGCTATGTCGCCCATGACCTTCCGCTGCTGGCCGGCAGCCTGCGCGACAACCTGACCCTCGGTGCGCGCTACATCAGCGATGCACGCATGCTCGAAGTCGCGGAACTCACCGGCGTCACTGAACTGGCCCGGCAACACCCGCAGGGCTTCGACCGGCCCGTGGGCGAGCGCGGACAACTGCTGTCCGGCGGCCAGCGTCAGGCGGTATTGCTGGCCCGGGCATTGTTGCTCGACCCGCCGATCATGCTGCTCGACGAACCCACCAGCGCCATGGACAACAGCAGCGAAGACGTCCTGCGGCAAAAACTCCACGGCTGGGTGCAGGGCAAAACCATCCTGCTGGTCACGCACCGCACCTCGATGCTCAGCCTGGTAGATCGGTTGGTGGTGCTGGACAACGGAAGGATCGTCGCCGACGGGCCGAAAGAATCGGTCATCGATGCACTGCGCAAGGGCCGCGTCGGCTCTGCGGCTGTCTAGGAGTGGTCCATGTCTGACTCCCCGCCTGTCACGTCAAAAGCACGTGGCTACTTCGACAGTTTCAGCAAAAGTGCCGAAACCGAATTCATGCCGGAAACCGCCGGCGCTTCGTTGCAGGACTCCCCGCGCGGGTCGCGCATCACCGTGTGGCTGGCGGCCGGGCTGATTGTCAGTGCGCTCGTCTGGGCCAAATTCGCCGTGCTGCAGGAAGTCACCATGGGCGAAGGCAAGGCGATCCCGTCGAGCAAGGTGCAAGTGATCCAGAACCTGGAGGGCGGCATCGTCACTGAAATCTTCGTACGCGAAGGGCAAATGGTGAACAAGGGCGATACTTTGCTGCGCCTGGATGACACCCGCTACCTGTCGAACAAGGGTGAAAGCGAAGCCGATCGTTATGCCCTGACCGCGCAGGTCGAACGGCTCTCCGCCGAAGCCGAGGGCCGCCCCTTCAAGCTGTCAGAAGAAGTTATCGCCAAAGCCCCGCAAGTGGCCGAAGACGAGCGCTCGCTGTATGAGCAACGGCAACGTCGACTGGCCAGCGAACAGAGGACATTGAGCGAACAACTTCGGCAAAAAACCCAGGAGCTGGCGGAGTTCAGGTCGAAACAGGGGCAGTTCAGTTCCAGCCTCGCGTTGTTGCAGCAAGAGATGAACATGTCCACGCCACTGGTGGGCACCGGGGCGGTGTCGCCGGTGGAGATCCTGCGCCTCAAACGCAGCGCGGTGGAGATTCGCGGCTCGCTGAACGCCACGACCCTGGCTATTCCCCGGGCCGAATCGGCGATCAACGAAATCAAGAGCAAGATCGATGAGTCGGAACAGACCTTTCGCTCGGAAGCGGCGAAAGAATTGAATGAGAAACGCACCGACCTGTCGAAAATAACGGCATCGAGCATCGCTATCGATGACCGCGTGACACGCACCACGGTGGTTTCACCGGTACACGGGATCATCAAGGTGCTGAAGGTCAATACCATCGGTGGCGTGGTCCAGCCGGGCAGCGACATGGTGGAGATCGTGCCGCTGGAAGACAACCTGCTGATCGAAGCCAAGGTGCGCCCACAGGACGTAGCGTTCCTGCATCCGGGCCAGAAAGCCATGGTCAAATTCAGCGCCTACGACTACACGATCTACGGCGGCCTGAGCGCGAAGCTGGAACTGATCGGCGCCGACACCATCACCGATGACAAGGGCAACAGCTTCTACCTGATTCAGGTGCGCACCGACAAAAACCACTTGGGCGGGGACGCGAAACCGCTGCTGATCATTCCAGGGATGGTGGCGACGGTGGACATCATTACCGGGGAGAAGACGGTGCTGGATTACCTGCTCAAGCCGGTGTTGAAAGCGCGGACCGAGGCGATGCGCGAGCGCTAGTCACTATTCAGGATCTCTTGTGATCGTTCCACCGGCATCGCGAGCATCCTCGCTCCCGCAGTGTCCGTGTCGTACACAAACACTGTGAACACGAAAAACCTGTGGGAGCGGGCTTGCCCGCGAAGGGGTCAGCAAAAGCGCCGACTATTTCGGCCCATGATTACGCTGAAAAACCTCCTCCCCCATCGCCGCAATCTGCCCCTCGATCAATGCTTCGAAAGGCTTGAGCAACGGCGCAAAAGAAGCTGGCGCCTCAAGGCTTTCCAGCGCCTGCACAATCGCCTCCACCGTCGACAGCGCCCCCGGTCCTGGTGCCTTGCGCAGTCGATAACGGGACACGCCGCCTTCAGCCAGCGTCACCCTGGGTAACGCGGCCAGCAGCGGATTGAGGTGCAGCATCTTGCGCGCCTTGCGCCAGGTGCCGTCAGGGACCACCAGCAACAGTGGCTCACTCGTGGCGCCATAGGCCTGCATGGGTTGCGCATCCTCACCGGGAAACAACAATCGCGCCTGATACCCCGGCTGATTCAACAGCCTTGGCAGATCCTCGAACACCTCGCCCACGATCAGCTCGGCATTGTTCAAGCCCCACGCGGCCAGGCGCGCGGTATTCAAGGCATGACTCACTTCACTGGGATGTTGCAACAGCAACACCCGGGTGCGGCTGTCGAGGCTCGGGATCAGCGGGCACAGGCAATGGCTTTGTGGGCGCAGGCAACGGGGGCATTCAATTCTGGACATCGTCAGGCCTGGTTCAGTTGGGCTTTGAGCAAATCGCGGAAGGTCTGGATCAGCGGCTCACGGCTGCGACCACGGCGCATGATCATCGAAAATGGCGCCTGATAGCCGAAAGTCGCCGGCAGCAATACGCGCAAATCGCCCTTGTCCGCCCAAGACTGGGCATAGTGCTCAGGCAGGTAGCCGATGTAGGCGCCGGACAACACCAGGATCAACTGCGCCTCCATACTTTCCACGGTGGCGGCACTGTGCTTGAAGCCGTGGCGAGCCAGTTCGGCCTGACTCCAGTAGCCGCGCCCGACCATGCGCTGCTGGGTAATGACCTGCTCGGGAATGCGCCGCTCGTTGAACAGCGGATGACGGCTGCTGCAATACAACCAGTGCTGTTCGCGGTACAGCGGCATGTACACCAGACCACTCATACGCGTGGAAAACGCACCGATGGCCAGGTCGAGGCGATTGTCCTGCACGCCCAGCTGCAATTCGTAAGGGCTCATCACCGACAGGTGCAAGTGCACGGCCGGGTGCTCCTGGCTGTAGGCGCCGATAGCTTCGGCAAAGGGCAAGGCCTTGTCGCTGACGGTGGAGTCGATCACCCCCAGGTTCAGCGTGCCGCGCAACTCGCCCTTGAGGGCGGCGGCGTACTGTTCGAACCCTTCCAGCTCACCCAGCAGCCGCAAGGTTTCCTGATGAAACAGCTCGCCCTTGCTGGTCAGGCTGAAACCACCCCGGCCGCGATGGCACAGGACCAGGCCCAGCGCGCCTTCGAGCTGACTCATGTAAGTGCTGATGGCCGACGTTGAGAGGTTGAGCTCCTGCTGGGCGTTGGCAAAACCCTGATGGCGCACCACGCTGACGAAGATGCGCAATAGTTTGAGGTCGGGTAAAGCGTTGGCCATGGGGGCTCCGTAACTTGTTCAGTGAGTCGGCGTTGTCGGATGGGCGGTTGCTGCGCAACCAATCGCCAGCAAGCCGGCTCCTACAGAATGATCGCTGACCCTTTAGGAACCGGCTTGCTGGCGATCGGCCCGCCCGGACAACGCATATCTCAAGCCGGGAAGTCTAACTCCCCCTCCGCCATTAGTTTAGAAAAATCTGAACTAAGTATTTGCCCGTAGCGATTCTTCCCGGCCACTACATTTCGCAGAATCCGCCCAAACCGGTGCCCGTACCTCCCGTGAACGGCGCAACCGACATAAATAAAACAAACGACGATGAGGCCTTACCCGTGGACAAGATTCTTCACCAACCACTGGGCGGCAACGAAATGCCGCGCTTCGGCGGCATCGCCACCATGATGCGACTCCCCCATTTGAATACCGCTGCCGGTCTGGACGCTGCCTTCGTAGGCGTGCCACTGGACATCGGTACCTCCCTGCGCCCAGGCACCCGTTTCGGACCTCGCGAAATCCGCGCTGAATCGGTAATGATCCGCCCGTACAACATGGCCACCGGCGCTGCCCCGTTCGACTCGCTGTCGGTTGCCGATATTGGTGACATTGCGATCAACACCTTCAACCTGCTGGATGCCGTGCGGATCATCGAAGAATCCTACGACAACATCCTCGAACATGATGTGATCCCCCTGACGCTGGGCGGCGACCACACCATCACCCTGCCGATCCTGCGTGCCATCCATAAAAAGCACGGCAAGGTCGGTCTGGTGCACATCGATGCCCACGCCGATGTAAACGATCACATGTTTGGCGAGAAAATCGCCCACGGCACCACCTTCCGTCGCGCCGTCGAAGAAGGTCTTCTGGATCCTGAGCGTGTGGTGCAGATTGGCCTGCGCGCGCAGGGCTACACCGCTGACGACTTCAACTGGAGCCGCAATCAGGGTTTCCGTGTGGTTCAGGCCGAAGAGTGCTGGCACAAATCCCTGGCGCCATTGATGGCCGAAGTTCGCGAGAAAGTCGGCAATGGTCCGGTGTACCTGAGCTTTGATATCGACGGCATCGACCCGGCCTGGGCGCCCGGCACCGGCACCCCGGAAATCGGCGGCCTGACGACCATTCAGGCAATCGAGATCGTTCGCGGCTGCCAAGGCCTCGACCTCGTCGGCTGTGATCTGGTAGAAGTCTCGCCCGCTTACGACACCACCGGTAACACCTCACTGCTGGCCGCCAACCTGCTGTACGAAATGCTCTGCGTACTGCCTGGCGTGGTCCACCGCTGAGGATTGCGCATTACCTGTGGTCAACGAATTACCTATGGGTTCGTGGCGCCACAGCGATTGATTTTCGCCTCACAATAAAAAAGACAATCGGAGACACGCCATCATGGCTTTGGATTTATTCGTCGTACTCATCTACGCCGCTGCGATGCTGATACTCGGCTACTACGGCATGCGCAAGGCCAAGACCAACGAAGACTTTTTAGTCGCCGGTCGCAATCTCGGTCCAAGCCTGTACATGGGCACCATGGCCGCCACCGTTCTGGGTGGCGCGTCCACCGTGGGCACCGTACGTCTTGGCTACGTCCATGGCATTTCCGGTTTCTGGCTGTGCGCGGCACTGGGTTGCGGGATCGTCGCGCTGAACCTGTTCCTCGCCAAACCGCTGCTGAAACTGAAGATCTACACCGTTACCCAGGTGCTGGAAAAACGCTACAACCCGATGGCCCGCTCCGCGAGCGCGGTGATCATGCTGGCGTACGCACTGATGATCGGCGTGACCTCGATCCTGGCCATCGGAACCGTGCTGCAAGTGCTGTTCGGCCTGCCATTCTGGATTTCGGTACTGCTCGGTGGCGGCGTCGTGGTGATCTACTCGGCCATTGGCGGCATGTGGTCCTTGACCCTGACCGACATCGTCCAGTTCGTCATCAAGACTGTCGGCCTGATGTTCATCCTGTTGCCTATCTGCCTGTACCGCGTCGGCGGTTGGGATGAGTTGGTGTTGAAACTGCCGGCGGCGAGCTTCAGCTTCACTACCATCGGCTGGGACACCATCATCACCTACTTCATGATCTACTTCTTCGGCATCCTGATCGGTCAGGACATCTGGCAACGGGTGTTCACCGTCAAGACCGCCAAAGTCGCCCAGGTCGCCGGTACCGCAGCCGGTATCTACTGCATCCTTTACGGCCTGGCCTGCGCCCTGATCGGCATGGCCGCTCACGTGCTGATCCCGGATCTGGACAACGTCAACAACGCCTTCGCCGCTATCGTGAAACTGTCCCTGCCGGACGGTATCCGTGGCCTGGTGATCGCCGCCGCCCTGGCCGCCATGATGTCCACCGCCAGCGCCGGCCTGCTCGCCGCTGCCACCACCCTGACCGAAGACCTGCTGCCGAAACTGCGTGGCGGCAAACAGTCGAGCCTGGCCATCAACCGCCTGTTCACCCTGTTGACCGGCTGCGTGGTGCTGGTAATTGCTCTGATCGTGAACGACGTGATCAGCGCCCTGACCCTGGCCTACAACCTGCTGGTGGGTGGCATGCTGGTCCCGCTGATGGGGGCGATCTTCTGGAAACGCGCGACCACCGCCGGCGCCATCGCCAGCATGGGCATGGGCTTCGCCACTGCTCTGCTGTTCATGGTCAAGGACGGTCTGGATGCCAACACTCCGATCTACTACAGCCTTGGTGTAAGCCTTTTGAGCTTCGTGATGGTCAGCCTGCTGTCCCGCCGCCCCTTGCCACTGGCAAGCGCCGCCTAAACTGAAAAAAGTGGTTTAACTTTTTCTTCGACGAGTGTGGCGTCGGTTGCCACACTCGTTTTTTTTCGCCTGCAGGAAAGCGCCCATGAAAATCGTAAGCCGCGATCAGTGGTTCGAGGTGCAACAGCTCAGCGATGGCATCCGCCTGATTCATGAGCCCTATATCCGCCCCTTCTACCGCTGCAACCTGTGGCACGTTCAAGGCCGCGACAAAGACCTGCTGCTGGACAGTGGCTCGGGCCTGGTCAGCTTGCGCGAGCAACTGCCCTGGATCACCGAACGGCCGCTGGTGGCGGTGGCCAGTCACTGCCACTTTGATCACATTGCCGGCCATCACGAATTTCCCGAACGCCTGGTACATCCCGCCGAAGCTGAAATTCTTGCTGCGCCAGATGGCGAAAACGACTTGAGCAGGGCATTTGTCGGTGACGACATGTTCGAGGCGCACCCGGACTGCCCGTTGTGCTACGCCGAATACCGGGTCAAGGCCGCCCCGGCCACCGGAATGATCGAGGATGGCGACGTGCTGGATCTGGGCAACAGGGTATTACAGGTGATACACACTCCGGGACACTCCCCGGGTGGCATCTGCCTGTACGAAGCCTCGACCCAAACCCTGTTCAGTGGCGACATCATCTACGACGGTCCGCTGGTCGAAGACGCCTACCACTCCAACCTCGACGACTACACCCGCAGCCTGCAGCGCCTGCTGGGATTGTCGATCCGTACGGTGCATGGCGGGCATTTCGGCAGTTTTTCCGGGGAACACCTGCACCACATGATTGACCAATGGCAGCGTTGCCACGGCTGAAGCCTGCTGTACTGATCGTCAGGAAAAACACGCAGGGACTAAAAAATAACATTCACGATGAATTGCCATGAACAGACAAGCCGTTCGCGCCGTCGTGCACCGTCACATCAGCCGTCTGCTGGACGGCCGCAGTGACTTCGACGACAACACCAGTCTGGAACAGTTGGGACTGGACAGGGAAGATATCGAAGAGCTGATCTTCCATCTGGAGGATGAACTGAAACTGACGGCCTTTACCGCCGAAGAGGACCGGTTGCTTAAATCCGCGAGGACGGTCAATGACTTGAGCCAGATCTTGCTGGAGATTGGACGGGATTGAGGGCTATGACAAAGCTGCTGGTATTGGCTGCCGGGAATATGGAGGTAAATTGCTTTTGTGGGGACTGGCGGATTGGGTAGCTCTGAGTGGCTCTGAAGACTTGAGGTCTGAGTGGCACTGAAGCTCTGAGTGGCTCTGAAGATTTGGAGCTCTGAGTGGCTCTGAAGATCTGAGTGGGTCTTAAGATTTGGAGCTCTGAGTGGCTCTGAAGATCT
>NZ_JBWKOF010000010.1:17996-30343 GCF_059415945.1 Pseudomonas sp. GW821-FHT09H03
GATTTGGAGCTCTGAGTGGCTCTGCAGATCTGACTAGGTCTTAAGATTTGGAGCTCTGAGTGGCTCTGAAGATCTGACTAGGTCTGAAGATTTGGAGCTCTGAGTGGCTGTGAAGATCTGACTAGGTCTGAAGATTTGGAGCTCTGAGTGGCTCTGAAGATCTGACTAGGTCTGTGGCGAGGGGGCTTGCCCCCGTTGGGCTGCGCAGCAGCCCCAAAATGCTTTAATTCGGTGATGTCTGGCAGACGCATCAGGCGATTTATGGAGTACATACGACTGCTTCGCAGCCGAACGGGGGCAAGCCCCCTCGCCACAGAAGCCCTCTCGCCACAGAAGCCCCCCCACCTCAGAAGCCCCTTAGCCACAGAAGCCCCCACAGCGAGCCTTCGATCAAGCTTTTCGGACTGACGTTACCGGCGACGCTGCTGGCGTCGGCGTTGCTCGTCGTCGGTGCGGATAGGCACAGGTTGCAGAGGCGGTTCGATCAAACCGAGTGCGACACCCAGGTCATGCAGCCAGTTTTGGATTTTCTCTTTCATGGTGCCCCCTTCAGGGTAGTGCCGAGCGGCCAAAATTCAGTAGCCCCTTCGCACTGATAATAGTCCGAAGTCCTGCGCAATGCTCGCCCAAAGTGGCAACGATCTGTTACTGAATCCATCACAATCAGCCTGGGTTCAGGCAATTGCCCGTTCCTGAGCCATCGTGGAGGGAAAAATCGCCTGCTGTGTTAGTGGTGGCCCCCTCTTCACCCCTGTCAGTGCTGCCCGAGGGCTTTGCGCAAACGACGACGCAGCCACTGTTCAGCGCTGACAAAGGTAATGCCCAACAACACCAACACCGCACCGATGATGAAGTTGATGCTCAACTCTTCGCCCAGCAGCACGACACCGAACGTGACGCCAAACAACGGCGTCATGAACGAGAAAACCGCCAGATTGGCCGCCAGGTAACGACGCAGCAGCCAGAACCACACCAGGTAACTGAAGAACGACACCACCACGCCCTGGAACAGCACGCTGGTCACCCCCGTGGAGGTCAGGCTGACGTGAGTGATCTGGCCGCTGAGCAGGGCAATCAGCAGCAGACCGACGAAGCCGATGATCAGTTGATAGAACAGGGTCAGCGTCACCGGCGCTTCCGAGAGCCGCGAGGCACGCACCACCACCGTTGTCGCGCCCCACGCCGCGCCCGCCAGGACGCCCAAGGCGTCGCCCAGCAACATGCGTCGATCAAGGTTGTCCCAGGACAGGCCGCCCGCAAAGGCGATGGCAATCCCGATAAAGGCCAGGACAATGCCCAACCACTGCAGCGCCCTCAAACGCTCACTGGGCAACAACCAGTGCACGCCCAATGCGGTGAAGATCGGCGCGGTATAAAGGAACACCGACATATGCGCCGCCGTGGTCAGTTGCAGGCCTTCGGATATGAAAAAAAACTCCAGGCCAAACAACGCGCCGGCCAACAGTCCGCCACGCCAGGTGTTGCCGACCTGATCCCAGCCACCCTTCCAGCAGATCAGCAGCCCGACCAGCAACGCTGACATGCCCGAACGCCCGACCGCCTGCATGACCGGCGCAATATCCGGCGCTGCCCATTTGATCATGACTTGCTGAATGCCCCAGATCAGACACAAGCCGATCATCACTTGCAGGGCGAAACCGTCGGCGCTACGCCGGCTGGCACTCACCGGAACACCTCAATGGCATAAGACATGGCAGTGGCTCACAGATTAAAAAGCAAAGCCCCGACTCGAGGCCGGGGCAAAGTTGATGCTATCGATTATTGATCAAATGGCCAGAAAAAGCCGCTTGTTGATGACGTTGACATACCTGGACGCGCCAAGTGCGCCGACGTCACCGTGCTGCAATCAAGTCCGGCCATTGGCGATAACGTGCGGCCAACCTGATCGATGCACGAGCTTACGCAGGGCTCAGCTCAGTTCAATGCGATCGGCATGAATGACAATCTGGCCATTCTTGTACAACGCGCCGATAGCTTTCTTGAAGTTGCCTTTGCTGACGCCGAACAGGCTGCTGATCAAGGCCGGATCGCTCTTGTCGCTGACTGCCAGCGTGCCGTTGTTGTCGCGTAATTTGGCGAGGATCTTCGAATTCAGGCTGGTGGCCGCTTCCTGACCGACCGGCTGCAGACTCAGGCTGATCTTGCCATCGGCACGAACTTCCTTGATGAAGCCCTTCTCTTCTTTACCGGCGCGCATGAACTTGAAGATTTCGTTCTTGTGAATCAGGCCCCAATGCTTGTTATTGATGATCGCCTTGAAGCCCATGTCGGTGGCTTCGGCAACCAGCAGGTCCACTTCCTGGCCCGGGGTGTAGTTGGCCGGGGTCTTGTCCAGATAGCGGTCCAGGCGTGCGGTCGCGGTGATACGACGGGTGTGCTTGTCGAGGTAGACGTGCACCACCACGTATTCGCCAGCCGTCATCTGGCGCTTTTCTTCGGAGTAGGGCAGCAACAGATCTTTTGGCAGCCCCCAATCGAGGAATACACCGATGCTGTTGACTTCAACAACTTTCAAACTGGCGAATTCACCGACTTGAACTTTCGGTTTTTCAGTAGTTGCGATGAGTTTGTCATCGCTATCCAGATAAATAAAAACGTTGAGCCAGTCTTCATCTTCAGTGGGAATATCTTTTGGAATATAACGATTTGGCAAAAGAATCTCGCCATCCGCGCCGCCATCCAGATATAAACCGAAGTTAGTGTGTTTAACTATTTGTAAACTGTTGTAACGCCCGACTAAAGCCATGTCCAATACCCTCATTGCGTGGGTGACATTCTACCCGGTTTTATGCGTCACGTTGGGGGCCCGGCATGCCTGCGCGCAATTATCCGCCTGGAACCATGGATTTGCGGGGTCCGCAGGCTCCACGCCCGGCCGCTCGTCAGATCAATCCGGCTATTTGCGCCCGACCCGGGCCAGTAACAAGCATTAACTCAGCCAGTGATGTTCTTATTTAAAACAGCAGCTTAGGCACATATTTCGAGTATTTTCCGGCCATTGACCCGATCCTTTCCCTGCACATTTCGAGGGGATATTTGCCAAGCAATCGGCAGGTATTTCCTGTACTATGCCTGGCCAAGTTAATTTTCTACAGGTTAATGGCCGCCATGCGCGTAAAAGCATCCACCAGCAAAGCAAAGCCAGCTCCAGCCGTCGAAACCAGCGAATCGATCAACAGCCAGATCGCTGCATTCTTGAAGTCCGGCGGTGAAATCCAGCAAATTGCCAAAGGCGTCAGCGGCCAGACGTTCGGCCCGTCCAAGCAGATCACCCTGGGCAAAAAGTAATCCCCCCGCCACACCTGGTCCCAAAGCGCTTTGAGCTTCGAAGCGCTTGGACTGGAACCCTCGCAATCCCCTCCGTCATTCCAGCAATCAGATAAAAATCGACGAACGGCCCCCGATGCCGATCATTCGCCGTTATCCTTGCACGCGTCTGGATCAAGCGTTTCAGCCCGACACGGCTGCCTTCGCTGCTCATGGAGTGATGCATGTTCAAATTTTCCTGCATATCGGTATGCCTCGCCAGCCTGCTGGCATGTTCGGTGGTGCACGCGCAGATTTTCCAGCGCGAACTGGGTGATTTCGACCTCAAGCTCGGCACCAGCCCTACCCGCAGCATGGCCCAGGGCCTGGTCAAACCTTCGGCGGTCGGCTCGTTCCACGGCGGTCTGGACCTGAGTCACGGCAGCGGTTTCTATTTTGGCCAATGGTCGCCGAGCATGGGCATCAGCCCGGGAAAAAATCTCGAAATCGACTCCTACCTGGGCTTCAAACAACCCTTCGACCGAACGCTGGGCTACGAAGTGGGGATGATCCGCTACAGTTACCCCGAAGTGGATACCCTCGACAGCCATGAGCTTTTCGGTGGCCTGACCTTGCTTGGCAGCCGTTTCGGCGTTGCCTTCAGCAACGACCCGGACAGACAGAACAGCACCCTGTTCGCGGACCTGGCGGGTAATCAACCGTTCGGCATCGGCGTCAGCATGAAATACACCAGCCACCAGTTCAACGCACCGGTCGCAGTGGATGGCGGGTATGTCGGCAGCTTCACCGATTGGTCGCTGAAACTGTCCCGACCGTTCATGGGCATCGATGTGGATTTGATCTACAGCGATTCCAGCCTGCGCGGCAACGATTGTTCGGCTTACGTCGGGCATAACAGCCAATGCGACGGGCTGGTTACCCTCAAGGCCGAGCGCGCGTTTTATTGATCGGCTGAACTGCCGGGCTCATCCGGGGATCAAACGACCATCAAATCCCGAAGGCAGACTTTCGCAAGGATTCGCCTATGTCACGCTGGCTTAAACCCGTAGCCTTTGCGCTCACCTTTGCCCTCGCCCTTGGCGCATGTAGCCGCGTGGGCGTGGCCTACCGCAACCTCGACGTGATAATTCCCTGGACGCTCAGCGACTATCTGGACATGAACGGCGAGCAGAAAAACTGGCTGAACGAACGGCTGAAGGAACATCTGACCTGGCACTGCACCACACAATTGCCCGGTTATCTTGATTGGCTGGACCGCTTGCAGGGCATGATCGAAAGCAACCAGATCACCGATACCGCCCTGCAGGAACGTACCCGGGAAGCTGAACAGGCGATCGCTGAAACCGCCCGGGCAATCACCCCATCGGCCATCGAGTTGTTGCAGGGGCTGGATGACAAGCAAGTGGCCGAGATGAACGACGCCTTCGCCAAGGACCAGCGCAAACGTCAGGAGGAATACCTCAAGCCGCCCCTCGATCAGCAGATCAAGGAACGTGGTGAGCGCATGAGCAAGCGTCTCAATGACTGGCTCGGGCCGCTCAGCCCTGCTCAGCAACAGCGAGTGGTTGCGTGGTCCACGGCCTTGGGCGACCAGAACACTCAGTGGATTGCCAACCGCGCGCATTGGCAGAAGCAGTTCAGTGCCGCTGTTGCGCAACGCCAAAGCCCGCAGTTTCCGCAGCGCATCGAGACACTGTTGGTCAATCGCGAGAGTTTGTGGACGCCCGAATACCGTCAGGCCTTCGCCAATACCGAGGCCCAGGCTCGCTCGCTGATTGTCGACCTGATGGCTCAAAGCACACCGATGCAACGCCAGCGCTTGCTGACGAAGATCGAGGGTGTAAGGAAGGACTTCAGCGATCTGAAATGCCTGAAGGCCGCGAAACAAGGTTGATGCCATGCCGACCGCTCCCTGTAGGAGCGAACATGCCGCGAAAAACGTCAACGATGACGCGTTTTGTCTGGTAGCCCCATGCGTCAGATGGTTTTTCGCGAGCATGCTCACTCCTACAGGGGCGTGATCATGAACGGCTCAGGCAATCTGCGCCTTGGATGCCACCTCATCGAACGTCGCCTCATCCAGGGCATCTTCCTGCTCGTCCAGTACCTGCCGCGGATGATCATTGCCCGGAATACTGCTGTCGAGCAGGCTCAACAGGCACGACCCCCTGGGCGTCAACACGAAGTTCTCGCCGTTGCCGCCTTCATCCTCGGGCCGTGAAGCAATGTAACCTCGCAGCAGCAGTAACCTTTCATAATCACTGGCCACTGTTTTCAGGTGGTCAAGATTCTCGATCGGCTCACCTTCCGCAGCTTTCTGCGCTGCGTGCTGCTCGGCATAAGGCCGGGGGGTGAAGCTGTGGCCGGCGCTGTTCTGCGCTTCATGCAGCAAGCGCTCGATTAAATCCCAGTTATAAGTCGTCATCCTGATTCAACCTCCGGTGCCCGTGTGATTGAGAGGGGCCTTAAAGGTTGTGACCTGTGCACTCGACAGCCGTTCAGCCTGGCGTGCAGGGATGACCGACCGGCGGTATGTCGAATCCCACACCAGCCAAACGACTAGCCTGTGTAAGCCGACTCCCAGCCCCTCGCAGGAGAAAACCACCATGAGTATTCAGAATCATCCCGTCGTTTCTCGGGAAGAATGGCTAGCGGCCCGCAAGGAACACCTGGCCCATGAAAAAGCCTTTACCAAAGAACGGGACAGACTCAGTGCAGAACGCCGCGCCCTGCCCTGGGTGAAAATCGACAAGGATTACCATTTCCAGGGCGCAGAGGGTCAATTGAGTCTCACGGACCTGTTCGGCGGTCGCAGCCAGCTTGCCATCTACCACTTCATGTTTGCCCAAGGCTGGGACGAAGGTTGCCCCGGCTGTTCATTCCTATCGGACCACATTGACGGTGCCAACCAGCATCTGGCCCACCATGACGTGGCAGTGGTGGCCGTTTCCCACGCTCCGTTTGCCGAATTCCAGGCGTTCAGGCGTCGCATGGGCTGGAAGTTCGACTGGGTGTCGTCAGAGGGCTGCGACTTCAACTACGACTTTGGCGTCACGGCCCGGGCCGAAGATGTCGCAAACGGCAAGGCGACCTACAACTACGAAAAAACCGACGGTTCAGAAGAAGAACTCCCCGGCCTCAGTGTGTTTTATCGCAACGAAACCGGGGAAATTTTCCACACCTATTCCACCTATGCCCGAGGCCTGGACATGCTCGTGGGTGCCTACAACTACCTCGACCTGATGCCCAAGGGCCGTAATGAAGAAGAAATCATGGAATGGGTGCGGCATCACGATTGTTATGAGGAACAGGCCAAGTCCAGCTGTTGCCATGGTGGGTAACCCGCAGCATCCGAGTCGCGGTCATCGCCAGTTAGTGAACTTTTGCCCAAGGGCAGCGCTCAACCGGTTAACCCGTCTTAACCGGAACTGAGGCCTGCCCCGATGAAAACACTGCTCAAACTTACCCTCGGCGTCGCCCTGACCTGTGCCCTGCCCGCCTGGGCCTGCACGCCCGAAGAGGCCACCGCCAAACGCGAACAACTGGCACAGGAAGTGACCAGGCTCACTGAACAGAACCCGGCCAAGGCCAAGGAGATCAACGACGAACTGCAGAAGATGGATCTGGGCACTGCCGCCAAGGACCTGCCGGACAAGTGCCAGTTGATTGATCAGCGACTGAAGGAGCTGGGATCGGCTGAAAAAAAAGCTGATAGCTGACAGCAAAGATCGCAGCCTTCGGCAGTTCCTACGGGACGTTGCGATTTTTTGATGTAAAAAAACCCGGACGCTGTCCGTAATACTGTTCACTTAAGCTGGGTCACACACTTGTGGCGAGGGGGCTTGCCCCCGTTGGGCCGCAGAGCGGCCCCAGAACCCACCACCGAGGTGTATCAGGTACACCGCGTGTAATGGTTTTGCGACTGCTTCGCAGCCGAACGGGGGCAAGCCCCCTCGCCACAAGGTGTATTGCCCCGCTTAAGTGAACAGCATTACGGACGCTGTCCGGGTTTTTAATTTAACGCTTGAAACCCAATTACTCGGCGGCCGGTGCTTCCGGCTTGCGGCGCTTGAGCGGCGCCATGCCGTCGCTGCTCACCAGCGAATCGCTTTTTGGCCGGTTGGCGCTCTTGCGCTTGGTCGGGGTCTTGGCGGCGGTTTTCTTTTTGTCGCCCTTGGCGTCGGTCTTTTTCTTCTTCACGCCAACGGCCTTGCCCGAAGCCTTGACCTTTTTCGGTCCGCCGTAGGTGCCTTTGACTTCCTTGATGGTGCGGCGCTCGAAGCTCTGCTTGAGGTAGCGCTCGATGCTCGACATCAGGTTCCAGTCGCCGTGGCAGATCAACGAGATCGCCAGTCCATCGTTGCCGGCACGGCCGGTACGACCGATGCGGTGAACATATTCGTCGCCGCTGCGCGGCATGTCGAAGTTGATCACCAGGTCCAGGCCGTCCACGTCCAGGCCGCGAGCGGCAACGTCGGTGGCCACGAGAATTTTCACGCCACCCTGCTTCAGACGGTCGATCGCCAGCTTGCGATCCTTCTGGTCCTTGTCGCCGTGCAGCACGAATGCCTTGTATTCCTGGGCAACCAGGCGGCCGTAGATACGGTCGGCCATGGCCCGGGTGTTGGTGAACACGATGGCCTTCTGATAGGTCTCGTTGGCCAGCAGCCAGTTCACGATCTGTTCTTTGTGCTGGTTGTGGTCAGCGGTGATGATCTGCTGACGGGTGGTTTCGTTCAGCTGGCTGACCGCGTTTAGCTGCAAGTGCTCAGGGTTGTTCAAGACCTTGGCAACCATTTCACGCAGGCCCGAACCGCCGGTGGTGGCGGAGAACAGCATGGTCTGCTGACGATTGGTGCACTCGTCGACCAGACGCTGTACGTCTTCGGCAAAGCCCATGTCGAGCATGCGGTCGGCTTCGTCGAGCACCAGCACTTCGACTTCCTTGAGGTCGAGGTTACCGGCGTTCAGTTGCTCGATCATCCGCCCCGGCGTACCGATCAGGATGTCCGGCACCTTGCGCAGCATGGCGGCCTGGACCTTGAAGTCTTCACCGCCGGTGATCAGGCCGGACTTGATGAAGGTGAACTGCGAGAAGCGTTCTACTTCTTTCAAGGTTTGCTGGGCCAGCTCACGGGTCGGCAGCAGGATCAGGGTCTTGATGCTGACGCGGATTTTCGCCGGGCCGATCAAGCGATTGAGGATAGGCAAAACGAATGCAGCGGTTTTGCCGCTACCGGTTTGCGCTGTCACCCGCAGGTCACGCCCTTGGAGCGCCAGCGGAATGGCCGCTGCTTGCACTGGCGTTGGCTCGACAAATTTAAGCTCGGCCACGGCTTTGAGCAGGCGTTCGTGCAGGGCGAATTGGGAAAACACGGGTGCTACCTCGAAGAAATGCAAAAAAACAGCTGCATAGGGTACCGGTTTCGAGCGCGTAGGCCGAGTTTCTTTATGCAAAAGGCAGCAAACAGTGACTTTTTTGTTGCCTGATTTGTTAACGAACGTAATACAAAGCGTCTTAAATGCTCTAATTGCCCGTCGCGCCTTACAGAAGAATCGATTTAGCCCATGGATATGAAACAGCTCTGGCTCAACGCCCAAGACCTTTGGGGCACCCTCGACCAGCACCCGCTCCTGCATGCCGCCCTGGGGCTAATGGTGTTGCTGGTCATCGCATTGGCTCTCGGACGAGTGGCGCGCTACTTGATCCTGCACGCCAGCAAAATACTCGGCCGGCAGCCGGCGCTGCACTGGGTCAATGACCTGCGCCACAACAAGGTGTTCCAGAGACTGGCGCAGATCATACCGTCGCTGGTGATCCAGTTCGGCCTTTACCTGGTGCCGGAATTGAACAAAACCGCGACGTTGTTCCTCGGCAACGTGGCGCTGGCGTTCACCATTCTGTTCCTGCTGTTGGCTGCCAGCGCCTTGCTCAATGCGCTGCTGGACATTTATGCGCGCACCGAACACGCCCGCACCCGTTCGATCAAAGGCTATGTGCAGCTGACGAAACTGGTGTTGTTCGTATTCGGCTCGATCATCATTGTCGCCACCCTGATAGACCGTTCACCGCTGCTGTTGCTGTCGGGCCTGGGTGCCATGTCGGCGGTGATTCTGTTGGTCTACAAGGACACACTGCTGTCGTTCGTCGCCAGCGTGCAGTTGACCAGCAATGACATGCTGCGGGTCGGCGACTGGATCGAGATGCCGCAAGTCGGCGCTGACGGTGATGTGGTGGACATCACCCTGCACACGGTCAAGGTGCAGAATTTCGACAAAACCATCGTATCGATCCCCACCTGGCGCCTGATGTCCGAGTCATTCAAGAACTGGCGCGGCATGCAACAGTCCGGTGGGCGCAGGATTAAGCGCAGCTTGTTCATCGACGCCAGCGGCGTGCGTTTCATTCGAGACGATGAGGAGATGAGGCTGTCCCAGGTGCATCTGCTGACCGACTACATCAGCCGCAAACAGGCCGAACTCAAGGCGTGGAACGAAGCACAGGGCAACGTGGCGGCGATGTCGGCCAACCGCCGGCGCATGACCAATATCGGCACCTTCCGCGCCTACGCGCTGGCTTACTTGAAGAGTCATCCGGACATCCAGCCGAACATGACCTGCATGGTGCGCCAGATGCAGACCACGGCCCAGGGCATTCCGCTGGAGATCTACTGCTTCACCCGCACCACGGCGTGGGCCGATTACGAGCGCATTCAGGGGGATATTTTCGACTATCTGCTGGCGGTGTTGCCGGAGTTTGGCTTGAGCCTTTATCAGCAGCCGAGCGGAACCGATCTACGAGCCGGACTGCTGCCGGCAGTGCTCGGCGCGAGCCATATCCCTGAGCCCGAAAAACACGTCATGTAACCACCCCCCCTGTAGGAGCGAGCACGCTCGCGATGGACGTTAACGATAACGCGTTTTTCTGGATAAACGCGGCGTCCTTTAGTCCATCGCGAGCACGCTCGCTCCTACAGGGGTTCAGCGTGCGATTTCGGGCCGGCGTATGCCCAAACGGCTGATCCATACTGCCAGCAGAATCACCGAGCCACCGAGAAACAACCGCCCCAACTCCTCATGCTGGTTCCAGATCAGCAGGTTGATCAGCAACCCAACCGGCACATGCAGGTTGTTCATTACCGCCAGGGTGCCGCCATTGACCATGCACGCGCCCTTGTTCCACCAATACAGACCCAGCGCGGTCGAAACCAGCCCGAGGAAGAGCAGCACGCCCCATTGCAGCGGTGCTTCAGGCAGGAAATTGCTTTTACCGAACAGCAGGAAGGCCGGCAGGACAACGGCCAGCGCCCCCAGATAGAAGTAGCCAAAGCGCCGGTAATGCGGCAGGTCGCTGGGATGACGCGCCACCAGGTGCTTGTACATCACCTGCCCGGCGGCATAGGTGAAGTTAGCCAGTTGCAGCAGCAAAAATCCGTAGAGGAAGTCCGGGCTGATGCGATCAAAACGAATCACCGCCGCCCCCGCCACGGCCACCAGTGCCGCGATCAATGCCCATGGGTTGAAGCGACGATTGAGCGCGTCTTCGATCAGGGTCACGTGCAGCGGCGTGAGGATGGTGAACAGCAACACTTCCGGCACCGTGAGTACGCGAAAGCTCAGGTACAGACAGACGTAGGTCACACCGAACTGCAACGCCCCGATCAACAACATGCCACGCATGAATGCCGGTTCCACCGAGCGCCAGCGCGTCAGTGGAATGAACACCAGCCCCGCCAGCAGCACGCGCACCAGCACGGCGAAGTAACTGTCGACATGACCGGCCAGGTACTCGCCGATCAAACTGAAGGAAAACGCCTGGATCAGCGTGACAAAAAGTAGATAGCCCATGTTCGCCTCGTTTTGAATGGCGGCGAAGATAGCGGGTTTTGCCGGTGATCGCGAGACGCACAAATCACTGCAGGAGCCGGCTTGCTGGCAATAGCGGCGCCAGGCGACCTTGATGTTGCCGGTAATGCCTTCATCGCTGGCAAGTCAGCTCCTACAGAGGTATGCGTGCAACAACCAAATCCCGGGCAAAAAAAAGCCCGATCTCGCTAAAGCGTTCAATCGGGCCAGGGCACTTGGGAGCAACAAGTGCAAAGGGAGGTTCGATGCGCGTACAGGCTTGAAGGGTTGCGCCAGGTCACTAAAACATCAGTCGATTATCTGGCGATTAACGGCTCAGGCCACCTGGGCCAGCTTGGCGTTCGCCTGATTCAGGCCTTTTTCCTGGAAGTCGCCGCCCAGGTTCATGCCTTCGGCGTGAATGAAAGTCACGTCATGGATCCCTATGAAGCCCATGACCTGACGCAGGTAAGGTTCCTGGTGATCCGCCGCGCTGCCGGCGTAGATACCACCGCGGGCCGTCAATACGTAGGCACGTTTGCCGCTGAGCAGGCCTTGCGGGCCGGTTTCGGTGTACTTGAAGGTCACACCGGCACGCAGCACATGGTCGAGCCAGGCTTTCAGGGTGCTGGGGATCGCGAAGTTGTACATGGGAGCCGCCATGACC
This sequence comes from Pseudomonas sp. GW821-FHT09H03, assembly GCF_059415945.1. Taxonomy (NCBI): domain Bacteria; kingdom Pseudomonadati; phylum Pseudomonadota; class Gammaproteobacteria; order Pseudomonadales; family Pseudomonadaceae; genus Pseudomonas; species Pseudomonas sp. GW821-FHT09H03. The sequence continues at coordinate 29,797 of NZ_JBWKOF010000010.1, forward strand.
AGCACGTCGGCGGCCAGCAATTCGTCAGTCAACTGGTTGGAGCGTTCCAGGGAGATCTGCTCGATATCGCTGCGCTGTTCGGCAGGTTTCATCCAGCCGCCCAACAGGTTGATATCCAGGTGCGGCACCGGATTGACGGCCAGGTCACGGACGCTGATCTGGTCATTCGGATGAGCCGCTTGCCACTGGCTGATGAACGTCTGGGTCAGTTGGCGGGAAACCGAATCTTGCTGACGGGCACTGCTTTCGATGATCAGAACGCGGGACATGGCTTGTAGGCTCCATCTGGGAATGTTGTCAGTCGATGGAGTGAAGGTTAAACGGAGTCATATCGATGAAAAAGCGCAAATAACTGCTACAACCTATCAACAAATTCGTTTATAACCTAGGCAAGCTACATGCGCTTCGCTCGTTTCTGTAGGAGCGAGCGTGCTCGCGATGGACTCAAGAACACCGCGGGGAACCAGACCTCCCGCGTTTTCGTTGACGACCATCGCGAGCCTGCTCGCTCCTACAGGGGAATGCGGTCGACTGTAGGAGCGAGCAT
>NZ_JBWKOF010000010.1:30441-44814 GCF_059415945.1 Pseudomonas sp. GW821-FHT09H03
CGCGATGGACTCAAGAACACCGTGGGGGACCAGACTTCCCGCGTTTTCGTTGACGACCATCGCGAGCCTGCTCGCTCCTACAGGGGAATGCGGTCGACTGTAGGAGCGAGCATGCTCGCGATGGACTCAAGAACACCGTGGGGGACCAGACTTCCCGCGTTTTCGTTGACGACCATCGCGAGCCTGCTCGCTCCTGCAAGGGGGGGTCACTTGGGGGTGCAGGTCAGGTTGATACGCAGCTTGATGATATTGCGGGTGAACTTGGCGGTGGCGTTTTTGTGCTTGCCTGCTGGCACGTCGATCTTGCGGGTGCGCGGCGCTTCCGGGCCATTGATGAACACCGCCTTGCAGCTTGCATCGACTTCGCCGTAGTTGGCCACTTGAATGGAGCCCATGTCGTTGTCCGTGTCGTAGGTGACGTAGTCGATCTTCATGCCGTTGAGGTCTTTCTGCACATCGATCGGGTAAGCAAACGCAGTCAGCGGCAGCATCGCCAGCACCACACAACAGAATTTTTTCATTCAGCAGGCTCCAATAGGGGCTGCCAGCTTAGGACAAGAGGAGCTCAACATGAAAGCGCCCCGCGTGACCCTTGATCAATGGCGAACGCTTCAGGCGGTGGTCGACCATGGCGGTTTCGCCCAGGCCGCCGAAGCGCTGCACCGCTCGCAATCATCGGTCAGCTACACCGTGGCGCGCATGCAGGACCAGCTCGGGGTGCCGCTGTTGCGCATCGATGGACGCAAGGCAGTGCTCACCGAGGCCGGTGGCGTGCTGCTGCGAAGATCCCGGCAACTGGTCAAGCAAGCCAGCCAGCTCGAAGACCTTGCCCATCACATGGAGCAGGGCTGGGAAGCCGAGGTGCGCCTGGTGGTCGATGCCGCCTATCCGAGCGCCCGCCTCGTGCGCGCCCTGACCGCGTTCATGCCGCAAAGCCGTGGCTGCCGCGTGCGCCTGCGCGAAGAGGTGTTGTCGGGTGTGGAGGAAGTGCTGCTCGAAGGCGTAGCGGACCTGGCCATCACCGGTTTCAGTATTCCCGGCTACCTGGGCGCGGAGTTGAGCGATGTCGAGTTCGTCGCCGTGGCCCATCCTGAACACTCGCTGCATCGCCTGAACCGCGGGCTGAACTTCCAGGACCTGGAAAGCCACATGCAGGTGGTGATTCGTGACTCCGGCCGCCAGCAGCCACGGGACGTCGGCTGGCTCGGTGCCGAACAACGCTGGACGGTCGGCAGCCTCGCCACCGCCGCGACCTTTGTCAGCAGCGGCCTGGGTTTCGCCTGGTTGCCTAGGCACATGATCGAGCGGGAACTGAGGGAAGGTACACTCAAGCTGCTACCGTTGGATCAGGGCGGCAGTCGCAACCCGAACTTTTACCTGTATTCAAACAAGGAAAAACCCCTCGGCCCGGCCACGCAGATTCTCATCGAACTGCTGCGGACCTTCGACACCGCGCCGCTGGACGCACCGTTCGCCGCCCCTGAACAAGCCTGACACGGAGTGTATGCATGGCCTATTTCGAACACGAAGGTTGCAACCTGCACTATGAAGAATACGGCCACGGCACGCCGCTGCTGTTGGTCCATGGGCTCGGTTCCAGCACACTGGACTGGGAAAAGCAGATCCCCGCTCTGTCGACCCGCTACCGGGTGATCGTCCCGGATATTCGCGGCCACGGTCGCTCCGACAAACCCCGCGAGCGCTACAGCATCGCCGGTTTCAGTGCTGATCTGGTCGCGCTTATGGAGCACCTCCATCTCGCCCCGGCCCATTACGTGGGCTTGTCCATGGGTGGCATGATCGGCTTTCAACTGGGAGTGGAGCAGCCGCAATTGCTCAAGAGCCTGTGCATCGTCAACAGCGCGCCCGAGGTCAAACTGCGCAGCCGCGACGATTACTGGCAGTGGTTCAAGCGCTGGAGCCTGATGCGCATACTCAGCCTGGGCACCATCGGCAAGGCTCTGGGCGGCAAATTATTCCCGAAACCCGAGCAAGCCGCGCTACGCCAGAAGATGGCCGAACGCTGGGCAAAAAACGACCGGCATGCCTATCTCGCCAGCTTCGACGCCATCGTTGGCTGGGGCGTCCAGGAACGACTTTCCAAAGTTACCTGTCCAACCCTGATCGTCACTGCCGACCATGACTACACCCCGGTGGCGCTGAAGGAAAACTATGTAAAACTGCTGCCCGATGCGCGGCTGGCGGTGATCGCCGATTCGCGACACGCAACGCCACTGGACCAGCCCGAAGAATTCAACCAGACACTGCTAGAGTTTCTCACCGCAGTCGACACCACCACTCAGGATCATTGACCCATGCTGAAAAAAATTGCCCTCGCCGCTGGCTCCGTTCTGTTTGCCGCCAACCTGATGGCCGCAACACCGGCAAAGGCGCCGCACGTTCTGCTGGAAACCACCAACGGCCAGATCGAAATCGAACTGGACCCGGTCAAGGCACCGATCAGTACCAAGAACTTTCTCGAGTACGTCGACAGCGGCTTCTACAACAACACGGTTTTCCACCGGGTGATCCCGGGCTTCATGGTCCAGGGTGGTGGCTTCACCCAGGCAATGCAGCAAAAGGAAACCAAGGCACCGATCAAGAACGAGCACAACAACGGCCTGGTCAACGTTCGTGGCACCTTGTCCATGGCCCGCACCTCGGTACCGGATTCGGCCACCAGCCAGTTCTTCATCAACGTCAAGGACAACGACTTCCTCGACCAGGGTGACGGCTATGCCGTATTCGGCAAGGTGGTCAAAGGTATGGACGTGGTGGACATCATCGTCAACTCACCAACCACCGTGCGTGCCGGCATGAAAGATGTCCCGGCTGACCCGGTGTTCATCAAGTCCGCCAAGCGAATCGACTGAAACCAGGCAGGACAAGGATGTCCGAGCCGTTGCCGGCACTGCCGGCAACGCTCAAACCGTTAAAAAGGAGAGCCCGTACGCGGGCGAAAAACCGATGCTTTATCGCCGCTTTGAAAAACTGATCGATATCTTCCGTGACGCGCCGACGGCGACTCCGCCGGACCGGGTTTTTCCTTTCTACACCTACTACCTCAAGCAGGTCTGGCCGAGCTTTGCCGCCCTCTTGCTTGTCGGCCTGGTGGGTGCGTTGATCGAGGTGGCACTGTTCAGCTACCTGAGCCGCATCATCGACCTGGCCCAAGGCACACCGAACGTCGACTTCTTCAAGGAACACGGCATCGAACTGGCCTGGATGGCGGTGGTTGCGCTGGTCCTGCGCCCGGTGTTCGTCGGCCTGCATGACCTGTTGGTGCACCAGACCCTCAGCCCCAGCATGACCAGCATGATTCGCTGGCAGAACCACAGCTATGTGCTCAAACAGAGCCTGAATTTTTTCCAGAACGATTTCGCCGGCCGCATCGCCCAGCGCATCATGCAAACCGGCAACTCGTTGCGTGACTCCGCCGTACAGGCAGTGGACGCCTTGTGGCACGTGCTGATCTACGCCATCAGTTCACTGGTCCTGTTCGCCGAAGCCGACTGGCGCCTGATGATCCCGCTACTGACCTGGATCGTCGCGTTCATCGGTGCCCTGTATTACTTCGTGCCACGGGTCAAGGAACGCTCGGTCGTGTCGTCTGACGCACGCTCCAAGCTCATGGGGCGCATTGTCGATGGCTACACCAACATCACCACCCTGAAGCTGTTCGCCCACACCAATTTCGAGCAACAGTACGCCCGCGAAGCGATCAAGGAACAAACCGAAAAGGCCCAACTGGCCGGCCGCGTGGTCACCAGCATGGATGTGGTCATCACCAGCATGAACGGCTTGCTGATCGTCAGCACCACCGGCCTGGCCCTGTGGTTGTGGACGCAGTCGCTGATCACCGTGGGCGCGATTGCCCTGGCCACCGGCCTGGTGATTCGTATCGTCAACATGTCCGGCTGGATCATGTGGGTGGTCACGGGGATCTTCGAAAACATCGGGATGGTCCAGGACGGCCTGCAGAGCATCTCGCAACCGGTGAGCGTGACCGACCGCGACCAGGCCAAACCCCTGGCCGTGGCCCGGGGCGAAGTGCGCTTCGAGAATGTCGATTTCCATTACGGCAAGCAGAGCGGAATCATTGGCGGACTCAACCTGACCATCAAGCCCGGCGAAAAAATCGGCCTGATCGGACCGTCCGGCGCGGGCAAATCGACCTTGGTCAACCTGCTGCTGCGCCTGTATGACGTGAAAGCCGGACGCATCCTCATCGATGGCCAGAATATCGCCGACGTCAGCCAGGAAAGCCTGCGCGAACGCATCGGCATGATCACCCAGGACACCTCGCTGCTGCACCGCTCGATCCGCGACAACCTGCTGTACGGCAAGCCCGATGCCTCTGACGCCGAACTCTGGGAAGCAGTGCACAAGGCCCGCGCCGACGGGTTCATTCCTTCGTTGTCGGACGCCGAAGGTCGCCACGGTTTCGATGCCCACGTCGGTGAGCGCGGAGTGAAACTCTCCGGGGGCCAGCGCCAGCGCATCGCCATTGCCCGGGTGCTGCTCAAGGACGCGCCAATCCTGATCATGGATGAAGCCACGTCGGCGCTGGATTCGGAAGTGGAAGCGGCAATCCAGGAGAGCCTTGAAACCCTGATGCAGGGCAAGACCGTGATCGCCATCGCCCACCGGCTCTCGACCATTGCACGGATGGACCGGCTGGTGGTGCTGGAAAACGGCAAGATCGCCGAGACCGGCAGCCATGCCGAGCTGCTGGCCCATGGCGGCTTGTACGCGCGCTTGTGGCAGCACCAGACGGGCGGGTTTGTCGGCATCGACTAAATCCTTGGCTCACACGGGTCCCCTGTGGGAGCGGGCTTGCTCGCGAAGGCGGTGTGTCCGTCAACATCTGTATTGACTGGCACACCGCCTTCGCGAGCAAGCCCGCTCGCACTACCTGTCCTGACAACAAGCCACCATGCCCATCAACCACGGGCATCGACGGTTTTTCCTGCCCACTGGAACTTTGTAAAAATCGTGCTGTACTCACCCAAGGTTCTGGAGATGGTTCTGCAGTCCATCTGCTGGATGCACAAGGCAGCAAAATCTCGAAAGGACACTCGCTCATGTCTTTGCTCAAACGTTCCGCTACAGAGTTGGTAGGTACCTTCTGGCTGGTGTTGGGTGGTTGCGGCAGTGCGGTACTGGCCGCCGCTTTCCCGGATGTCGGCATCGGTCTGCTGGGGGTTTCATTCGCGTTTGGCCTGACGGTGCTGACCATGGCCTTTGCCATCGGCCACATCTCCGGTTGCCACCTCAATCCGGCGGTGTCCCTGGGACTGGTGGTCGGCGGACGGTTTCCGGCCAGCGAACTGCCAGCCTATATCATCGCCCAGGTGATTGGCGGTGTGGTTGCAGCCGCCCTGTTGTATTTCATTGCCAGCGGCAAGCCCGGTTTCGAACTGGCCTCGGGGCTGGCGTCGAACGGCTACGGCGAACACTCGCCTGGCGGCTACTCGATGGTGGCGGGATTTGTCTGTGAGCTGGTGATGACCGCCATGTTCATCCTGATCATCCTCGGCGCCACCGATAAACGTGCGCCAGCGGGGCTTGCGCCGATTGCCATTGGCCTGGCATTGACCCTGATCCACCTGATCTCGATCCCGGTCACCAACACCTCGGTCAACCCTGCTCGCAGTACCGGCCCGGCGCTGATCGTCGGCGGCTGGGCCATCCAGCAATTGTGGATGTTCTGGGTCGCCCCCCTGATTGGCGCGGCAGTCGGCGGCGTGCTCTATCGCTGGCTGGGCAAGGAAGACAGCTGACCGCGGGTACTGCGAAGATCAGCCTTGCCGGTAAGGCAAGGCGGTCTTCGCTTCCTCGGCGTAGGCCAGTACCCCGACTCGCTCCTGCTGCAAAAAATCCTTCACGGCAGCCTTCAAACCCGGATGACGCAGGTAGTGCCATGAATGGGTAATGACCGGCTCGAACCCGCGAATCAGTTTGTGCTCACCTTGAGCCCCGGCATCAAAACGCTGGAAACCGTTGGCAATCGCGTAGTCCATGCCCTGGTAGAAACAGGTCTCGAAGTGCAGGCGATCAAATTCCGCCAGGCAGCCCCAATAGCGTCCGAAGAAGCTGTCGCCCCCCACCAGACTGAACGCCATCGCCACCGGGCGTGAGCCTTGTCTGGCCAGCACCACACGAATCGCCTGCGGCATGCGCTCGGCCAGCAGGCTGAAAAACTCCCGCGTCAGATACGGCATTTGCCGACGCACCGCGTAAGTATTGGCGTAGCAGGCATAGACGAAGTCCCACTGCGCCTGGTCCAGCTCCCGCCCCTCCAGCCATTCGAACTCGATGCCCTGCCCCGCCACCTGCTCACGCTCCTTGCGCATCTGTTTGCGCTTGCGCGAACTCAATGCATCGAGGAAATCCTGGAAGTCCCGATAGCCGCGATTCTGCCAGTGGTACTGGCAGCCAACGCGCTGCAGCCAGCCCGGTTGTTCGCTCAATGCAGCGTCGGTAAACGGGTCGGTAAAGTTGATGTGCGCGCTGGAGAGTCCTTCGATCTCCAGATAACCCGGCAAGCTGTTCAATAATTCGAAACCGTCTTCGAGCGTGGCGGCCATTAAGCGCGGCCCGCTGACCGGACTGAACGGGACTGCGGTCAGCAGCTTGGGGTAGTACTCGATGCCGGCACGCTCGCAGGCATCGGCCCAGGCGTGATCGAACACGTACTCACCGTAGGAATGCCATTTGCGGTAACTGGGCAGCGCGGCAACCAGGCGATCGCCTTCGACGTGCAGCAAATGCTCTGCCCGCCAGCCGGAATGTGGGCCAAGACTACCGCTGTCTTCCAATGCGCTCAGAAAGGCATGACGCAGAAATGGCTGATTTTCCGGCACCAGGGCGTCCCACGTTGCCGGGGCGATTTCGGAAAGACTTTGCAGGCATTGCAACGGCATCACCGTCCTCTCTTCATGACTTGGCAGCCCCGCGAGTATCGCTCATCGCCATCCATTGCACACGTGCAAAGGCATTGCAGCGCTCTAGCTCAAGGGTTCAAGCGTCTTTGTATCGTCATCGACTTGCCATCACATTGCCACCGCACTGTAATAATCGATCGCGATACTGGCGCCTGTTTTTAGAGCGCCGGGTTATACCCGGCCACTGTTTTCCGTCCCTTGTTGGTCGGTTGTGTCCTGGATGGCCCAGTCATCCTTTCTCATCTTCGGAGATTGATATGCGTCTTGTTTTCACGAAAACTGCGGCGGCCGTGTGTGGCAGCCTGTTGCTGGCCATGAGTATTCCGGCCAGCGCCGCAGTCGACGCCAAACTGCTCGACATGCTCAAGGCTAACGGTTCGATCACCAACGCGCAGTACAGCGAGTTGCAAGCGGAGCTGGCCAGGGATCAGAAGGACCAGCAGATTGCCCGCCAGGCTCAGCAAGAGACCAACGAGCAAATCGCGGCCACCACGAAGAAAACCAATGAACTGAGCACCTTCGACCAGAAGCTGGCCTGGGCGGCCAAGACCCAGTTCAAGGGTGATGTTCGCTTCCGCCAGGAAAACGTGCACAACGACGGCGTGTCTAACAACAAAGACCAGGATCGCCAGCGCATTCGCGCCCGTCTGGGGGCCTTCACTGAAATCAACTCGCAAGTCGACACCGGTATCCGTATCGCCACCGGCAGCAGCGACGATGCTCGCTCCACCAACCAGGACTTGAACAACTACTTCGACAAGAAGTCGATCTGGCTGGATCTGGGTTACATCGACTACCACCCGGACGCGATCAAGAACCTGCACCTGGTGGGCGGCAAGATGCCACAACAATGGGTGAGCATGGGCGACATCATCTGGGATAGCGACATCAACCCGGAAGGTCTGGCCGTGACCTACAAGTACCCGCTGAGCGGCAGCACCGAGTTGTTCGGCAGCGCCGGTCACTACACCCTCAAGGATAACGTCGACGGTGAAGGTGTGCAGTTCAAGCACGACCTGCGTCTGTACGCCGGCCAGTTGGGTGGGCGTTTCGCGCTTACCGACGACCTGAAAATGACCCTGGGCGGCAGTCTCTACGCCTACGATAACGATGACAGCAGCGCCTGCCCTACCAGCGGCACCGCAACTTCGCCGTGCGCACTGGCCGTCAACGGCAACAGCCCGGGCGAACAGTTCAAACTGTACGAAGGCTTTGGCCAGCTGGACATCGGCGGCCTGCCAATGCCGCTCTCGCTATACGGTCAGATCGTCAACAACAACGACGCCAGCAACGACCAGGACACTGCCTGGCTGGCCGGCGTCAAGACCAAGGTCTATGGCTTCGCACTCGACTACAACTACCGCGATGTACAGCGTAACGCGGTGGTCGGTGCCTTCACCGACTCCGACTTTGCCAATGGTTACACCGGTTCGCGCGGCCACAAGCTGAAAGCGAGCTACGAGCTGGACAAAAACTTCACCCTGGGCGCCACGTACTTCCTGGCTAACTCCGACTACACCAACGCCAGCAGCAACCAGAAAGATTCGGACATCAATACCTTGCAACTGGATGCCGAAGCGAAGTTCTGATTCACCCCGCTACATGACCCGGTCAAGGAAGCCCGGGTCGCACCCACAGCCTGACGTTGGTCTATCGGTCCCCATCATCCTCCGATAGGTCAACGCCGGGCTGTTTCTATTTGGGACAAACCTCTCCTGTAGGAGCGAGCAAGCTCCTACAACAACTCAGCGTTTACGCAACAACACGCTGCCAATCGAATAACCCGCGCCAAACGAACTCAGCACGGCCAGCGAGCCGGCGGCCAGGTCGTCCTGGTTTTTGTGGAACGCAATCACCGAACCTGCGGAACTGGTGTTGGCGTAGGTGTCGAGAATCACCGGCGCTTCCTGTTCAGTGGCGTCGCGACCGAGCAGTTTCTTCACGATCAGGTGGTTCATGCTGAGGTTGGCCTGGTGCAGCCAGAAGCGCTGCACGTCGCTGACGTTCAACTGGTTCTCTTCCAGATGGGTAGCGATCAGTTCGGCGACCATAGGGCAGACATCGCGGAATACCTTGCGGCCTTCCTGAACGAACAGTTTGTCCTTGGCACCAATGCCCTCTTCCGCAGCTCGGTTGAGGAAACCGAAGTTGTTGCGGATGTTGTTCGAGAACTTGGTCAGCAGCTTGGTGCTGACGATGTCGAACTGGTACTTGGACGTGGCCAGGTCGGCGCGCTCGATGATTACCGCCGTCGCGGCATCGCCGAAGATGAAGTGGCTGTCGCGATCGCGGAAATTCAGGTGGCCGGTGCAGACCTCCGGGTTGACCATCAGGATCGCCCGGGCCTGGCCCAGTTGCACGCTGTTGGCGGCGGTCTGGATGCCGAAAGTCGCCGAGGAGCACGCCACGTTCATGTCGAAACCGAAACCCTGGATGCCCAGCGCTTCCTGCACTTCGATGGCAATGGCCGGGTAGGCCCGCTGCAGGTTGGAGCAGGCGACGATGACGCCGTCGATATCCGCGGCAGTCTTGCCGGCGCGTTGCAAGGCTTGTTCGGCAGCGCCGATGGCCATCTGGCAGAGCACCGACCACTCATCGTTCGAACGCTCGGGCAGGCGTGGGGCCATGCGTTGCGGATCGAGAATGCCTTCCTTGTCCATGACAAAGCGGCTCTTGATGCCGGAAGCTTTTTCGATGAATGCCGCACTGGACTCGGTCAAGGCCTCGACTTCGCCACGCGCGATGGCGTCGGCGTTGTCGGCATTGAACTGGGCGACGTAAGTATTGAAAGACTGCACCAGCTCTTCGTTGGAGATGCTATTGGCCGGGGTGTAGAGGCCGGTGCCGCTGATGACGACGTTATGCATGGTCGTGTCTCTAATCTGTTCAGGCAGAAAGCATTGGCACCGACGTACCAACACACAAGGGGTCTATTCCCATCCAGGGGACGCAAACCTGGCATCGCTTTATCCGACCTGCCCGCAGCCGCGAAGGCTCTAAACCGCGGGGCCGGTATTTATAGGCGCGAAGTTTGCCATAAACGTCAGGTTTTCGCCCCTTTTGCGCGAGCAAACACCTACTTGTGTGGACTTATTTGGTGAAGGCCGATATAGGGTGAAGGGGCTTGTGTGGCGAGGGGGCTTGTCCGACCGCCGCACCGCCCCGTTCGGCTGCGAAGCAGCCGTAAACCTGCGCACTCGATGAAACCGATACACCGACGTCACAGGTTTTGGGCCGGCTTCGCCACCCGGCGGGGCGGTGCGGCGGTCGGACAAACCCCTCGCCACAGGCCCCACTCCACAAGGGTTAAGGCTCGACTTGTGCCCACTGCTTGTTCAGACGCTTGTCGGAAATCGGCACCTTGGTCCCCAGTTGCTGGGCGAACAGTGAAACCCGGTATTCCTCCAGCCACCAGCGATACAGCTCCAGCTGCGGGTCGCGCTTGCCTTCCTGGGCGTGCTTGCTGGCGCGGGCCTGGTATTGGCTCCAGAGACCGGACAACTCACCGCTCCAGACCCGGTCCCGCTGGACCTGAGCACCGATTTTTTCGAAACGCTGCTCGACTGCTTTCAGATAACGCGGCAACTCCTTGAGCCACTGCATCGGCGTTTCCCGGACAAAACCCGGATACACCAGATGACTCAATTGCTGCTTGATGTCGTTCAGGGCCACAGCTTGCGCCAGGTCGATCTTGCCCTTGAAGCGCTTTTGCAGACCGTGCCAGAGCTTGAGGATTTCCAGGGTCAGTTTCGCCAGCCGCTCGGCGTGCTCGGTCCAGGCCCCGCGCTTGCGCTCGGCCAATGACGCCAGTCCGGCACCGTCACGAGGCAGCGGATCTTCACCGTCGAGAATACAGCTGTCGAGGCTGGCCAGCAGAATGTCTTCCACCAGCGCATCGACACGCCCCATGTCGCGGTACAGCAGACCCAGGTCAGTCAGGCCCGGTAACTTGCTACGCAGGAACTTCGCCGGTTCAGCCAACTGCTGCAGCAACAAGCGCTGCAAGGCGCGGCGATGCTGGAATTCGGCCTCGGCCGGCGTCGAGAAGCGTCCTTCCTTGACCGTGCCGGCCTCTTCCACCAGTGCCGGATACACCGTCATCGACAGCCCGGCAATCTTCTGTTGGGTTTTTTCCGCCACGGCGGCAAACACTTTCGGCTCGACCGGCTGTTGGCTTTTCGCGGTTTGCGGCACGGCCAAGGCGGCTTGGCTGGCTTCGGCGAAGCGCGCAGTGAGTTCGGCCAGGTCGCGGCCTTCGCCGAGGAACTTGCCCTGGGCGTCGACAATTTCCAGGTTCATCCGCAGATGGTTTTCCACCTGCTGCTCAGCTTCTGCCCAGGCTTCGTCGCTGACCCGTGCCCCGGTCATGCGCAGCAACTCGCGTCCCAGCGCCTGGGGCAGCGAACCCTCGGCGAAGGTCATGCGTTGCAAGGCTGCCTTGACGAAGTCCGGCACCGGCACGAAATTCTTGCGCAAGGCCTTGGGCAAGTTGCGCACCAGGGCGATGCACTTGGCCTCGATCACCCCCGGCACCAGCCATTCCAGACGCTCCGGCGGCAGCATCGGCAGCAGCGGCGCCGGTACCCGCAGAGTCACGCCGTCGCGCGGATGATTGGGTTCGAAGTGGTAGCTCAGGGCCAATTCCAGATCACCGATGTGCAGGGTGTCCGGGTAATGCAGGGCGGTGACTTCACTGGCTTCGCGGGCCAGCACGTCTTCCTCGCGCATGATCAGCAACTGCGGGTCTTTCTGGCTGTTGATCCGGTACCAGGCGTCAAAGGTCGCGGTCTGGTGGATCTCTGCCGGCAGCCGTGCGTCGTAGAAGGCAAACAGGGTTTCTTCGTCGGCGAGAATGTCGCGACGGCGGGCCTTGGCTTCCAGTTCGTCGAGTTGCTCCAGCAACTGTTTATTGGCCGTCAGGCATTTGGCCTTGGACTGAATTTCGCCACGTACCAGGGCTTCGCGGATGAACAGTTCGCGCGACACCACCGGGTCGACCGGGCCGTAATGCACCGGCCGGCGACCGACAACGATCAGCCCGAACAAGGTGATCTGCTCGAACGCCACCACCTGCCCGCGCTTCTTCTCCCAATGGGGTTCGAAGTGGTTTTTCTTGATCAGGTGCCCGGCCAGCGGCTCGATCCAGTCGGCATCGATCTTGGCCACCATGCGCGCGTAGAGCTTGGTGGTTTCCACCAGTTCAGCGGTCATCAGCCATTGCGGGCGCTTCTTGCCGATTCCTGACGACGGGTGAATCCAGAAGCGTCGTTGACGGGCACCGAGGTAATCGCCGTCTTCGGTTTTCTGGCCGATCTGGCTGAGTAGCCCCACCAGCACGGCCTTGTGCAGTTTCGGGTAGTCCGCCGGTTCCTTGTTGAGGCTCAGCTGCATGTCACGACAGATCAGGCTCAACTGGCGATGGGAATCACGCCATTCGCGCAGGCGCAGATAATTGAGGAAGTTCTTGCGGCACCAGTTGCGCAGCGGGTTGGCGGTCAACGCCTGGCGCTGTTCCTCGAAACCGCGCCATAGATTGACCAGCCCGGCGAAGTCCGAGTCGGCGTCTTTCCATTGAGCGTGGGCCTGGTCGGCCGCTTGTTGACGCTCCGGCGGACGCTCGCGCGGGTCCTGGATCGACATGGCGCTGGCGACGATCAGGACTTCCTGCAGGCTGCCGAGTTTCGCCGCTTCAAGCAGCATGCGGCCCATGCGCGGGTCTACCGGCAGCCGCGCCAGTTGCCGTCCGAGCGGGGTCAGCTGGCTGTTGCGGTCCACCGCCGAGAGTTCTTGCAGGAGGTTGAAACCGTCACTGATGGCCTTGCCATCCGGCGGCTCGATGAACGGAAACGCGGTGATTTCACCGAGGCGCAGATGCAGCATCTGCAAAATAACCGCCGCGAGGTTGGTGCGCAGGATCTCCGGATCGGTGAATTCCGGGCGACCGAGAAAATCCTCTTCGCTGTACAGGCGCACGCAGATCCCCGGCTCGACCCGCCCGCAACGGCCCTTGCGCTGGTTGGCGCTGGCCTGGGAAATCGCTTCGATGGGCAGGCGCTGGACCTTGGCGCGGTAGCTGTAGCGGCTGATGCGCGCGGTGCCGCTGTCGATCACGTAACGGATACCCGGCACGGTCAACGAGGTTTCCGCGACGTTGGTTGCCAACACCACTCGACGGCCCGGGTGCGACTGGAAAATCCGCTGCTGTTCGGCCGGCGACAAACGCGCGTACAGCGGCAGGATTTCGGTGTGCTTGAGCTGGGCCTTGCGCAGCATGTCGGCAGCGTCGCGAATCTCCCGCTCGCCGGGCAAAAACACCAGCACGTCACCGGGACTGCGGCGTTCGCTGCGCTCGAAAGCGGCGATTTCGTCGAGGGTGGCAAGGATCGCCTGATCCACGGTCAGGTCGTCCTCGACACGGTTGCCCTCTTCGTCCTGCTCCAGGGTCAGCGGGCGATACCAGGTGTCCACCGGGAAGGTACGCCCGGAGACTTCGACAATCGGCGCATCGTCGAAGTGCTTGGAGAAGCGCTCCAGGTCGATGGTCGCCGAGGTGATGATGACTTTCAGATCCGGACGGCGCGGCAGCAGGGTTTTCAGGTAACCGAGCAGGAAGTCGATGTTGAGGCTGCGTTCGTGGGCTTCGTCGACGATGATCGTGTCGTAGCGCTCGAGGTAGCGGTCGTTCTGGGTTTCCGCCAGCAGGATGCCGTCGGTCATCAGTTTGATCAGCGTGTTGGAGTCGCTCTGATCCTCAAAGCGCACCTGATAGCCAACCAGCGCGCCCAATGGCGTGCCCAGTTCCTCGGCAACCCGGCTGGCGACGCTGCGCGCGGCAATTCGGCGCGGCTGGGTGTGGCCGATCAGGCCATGCTGGCCGCGGCCGATTTCCAGGCAGATCTTCGGCAACTGGGTGGTTTTGCCCGACCCGGTTTCACCGGCAATGATCAACACCTGATGCTTTTCCAGTGCCTTCTTGATTTCGTCGCGCTTGGCGGCGATTGGCAGGCTGTCGTCGTAACGAATCACCGGCAGGCTGGCCTTGCGCGCCAGCACCTGATCACAGGAGGCTTGCATGCGCGAAACCCACTGGGCCAGCTTGGCGTCGTCGGGTTTCTTGCGCAGCTCAAGCAGTTGCCGCCGCAGCCGGTGGCGGTCGGCGAGCATGGCGTGATCGAGGTTTTTCAGCAGTTTGTCGATGGAGGGCGATTCGTCGGTCATCGGGTACGCAATTCAGTCGTCTAGTGGCGCAGGTTGCGGATTGTCGCAGATTTGGGGGATTTGTGGCGTGTCAGGGGGATTGCTACCCTCACCCCAGCCCTCTCCCGGAGGGAGAGGGGGCCGATTGTGGGTTGCTTTAGACGTGCATCGACCTGCGAGTGCTTTGTTGAATCCATTATTGCCAAGACTTCAGAAGCACATCGACTGT
>NZ_JBWKOF010000010.1:44913-183368 GCF_059415945.1 Pseudomonas sp. GW821-FHT09H03
CGACTGTCCGGATGCTTTACCGAATCCATAATCGCCAAGGTCTTTCAGGTCGATGTTTGACGCAAGACGCCTCGGTCGCCCCCCTCTCCCCCCGGGAGAGGGCTGGGGTGAGGGGGGGTTCTTGAATACCTACTCGCTATCCAACCCCTTGCGCCGATAAGGAAACACATCAATCACCTTCCCTGCCCGAATCGCCTCTTGCAGGCTCTTCCAGTAATCGGCGTTATACAACTCGCCATGCAACTGATCGAACAACTTGCGCTGCCCCGAATCAGCAAACAAAAACGGCGGAAATTCCTCCGGGAACACATCCAGCGGCCCGATCGAATACCAGGGCTCAGAGGCCATTTCATCTTCCGGTGTACGCGGCTGCGGGATGTATCGGAAGTTGGCCTCGGTCAGGAAGCAGATCTCGTCATAGTCGTAGAACACCACGCGCCCATGGCGGGTGACGCCAAAGTTTTTCAGCAGCATGTCGCCGGGAAAGATGTTCGCCGCCGCCAGTTGCTTGATCGCCAGGCCATAATCTTCCAGCGCTTCGTGCACCTGCGCCTCGTTGGCGTTTTCCAGGTACAGGTTCAGCGGGGTCATGCGCCGCTCGGTCCAGCAGTGGCGAATCAGCACCGTGTCGCCTTCCACCGACACCGTGGACGGCGCGACTTCCAGCAGCTCCTCCAGGCACGCCGGGTCGAACTTGCTCAACGGGAAACGGAAGTCGGCGAACTCCTGGGTATCGGCCATGCGCCCCACGCGGTCGACGCTCTTCACCAGGCGGTACTTCTCGATCACCGTGGCGCGGTCGACGTTTTTCGACGGCGAGAAACGGTCCTTGATGATTTTGAATACGGTGTTGAAGCCCGGCAGGGTAAACACGCTCATGACCATGCCGCGCACGCCGGGGGCCATGATGAACTGGTCGTCGGTGTTGGCCAGGTGGTTGATCAGTGCCCGGTAGAATTCGGACTTGCCGTGTTTGTAGAAACCTATCGATGTGTACAGCTCGGCAATGTGCTTGCCCGGCAGGATGCGCTTGAGGAAGCCAATGAATTCCGCCGGCACTGGCACGTCCACCATGAAATACGAGCGGGTAAACGAGAAAATGATCGACACATCGGCTTCATCGGTGATCAGTGCATCGATCTGGATCCCGCGACCTTCGCGGTGCAACAGCGGAATCACCAGCGGCCACTGCTCATCGGCGGTGTAGATGCGCCCCACCAGGTACGCGCCCTTGTTGCGATAGAGTACCGAGGAAAACAGCTCGACACTCAGCTCGGGGTCCTTGCACACCCAGTCCGGCAGGTTCTCGCGCAGTTGCGCTTCGAGACGGCGCAGGTCGCCGGACAAATCGGCGTACGCCTCGCTGAAACGGTAGTCGGCGAAGATGCTCGCCAGCATCGCCGACAGCTGGCCCTGGGGTTTATAGGTACGGGTTTGCGCAGCACGGGCACGACGCAGGCTCGGCCGGGTGGTGTGGATGAACATGCAGCCATCGCTGATCAGGTCGTGGCTGAACAGGCCGCAGAAAATCGAGTTGTACCAGGTTTCGGACAGCTCATCGTCGAAGCGCAGGTCGATCAGGGTGATGTAGGCGCTTTTGACCAGCGGCCAGCAGCTTACGTCCAGCGTATCGGCATCAAACGCGGTGCGCAGCCGCTCCACCGTTTCGCCGACTTTTTCTTCGTAAAGGTTGATCCGTGCCGCCGACGCCGATTGCGTCTCCTGCCAGAGAGCCTGCTCGAAGCGGGCCCGGGCGCCGTCGGTGATCTGACGGAAATGCTCGCGGTAATCGTCAAAGCCATCGAGAACCATTCGGGCGATGTCGGCGGCTGGCCATTGCTGCGCCATGGTGAGACCTCTGCGGGAATTCGGGAGCCCTGAGCTTAGCCAGTGAAGCGGGTGCAGGAGAAGCGTAATTTTTGTGCCTTCGCGTCGTCGACACCCTGAAGAGTTAAATGCCCGGATTTCGGTTGCCATCGATCACACACTCGGCAACACTTTCGCCCCTCCCCCCAGGAAGGACCGCGCAGTGAACCCCGTCGATATATTTCGTTTACTGTCCCTGGCGGCCATTTGGGGGGCGAGCTTTCTGTTCATGCGCATCATCGCCCCGGTGATCGGCAGCATTCCTACCGCTTTTTTCCGTGTATCGATCGCCGCCGCCGGACTGTTGGTGATACTGGGGCTGATGCGTGTCAGCTGGGATTTCAAGGGCAAACTCAAAACCGTGATGCTGCTCGGGGTGATCAACTCCGGGATTCCGGCGACCCTCTATTCGGTGGCCGCGCAGGTGTTGCCAGCCGGTTACTCGTCGATTTTCAATGCCACGACCCCCTTGATGGGCGTGCTGATCGGCGGCCTGTTTTTCCATGAAAGGCTCACTGGCGCCAAACTCGGCGGTGTGTTCCTGGGGCTGTTCGGCGTGGGCGTGCTGACCCGTGCCGGTCCGGTGGCGTTCGATATGGAACTGCTGATGGGTGCCGTCGCCTGCCTGCTCGCGACCACTTGCTACGGATTTGCGGGGTTTCTGGCCCGCCGCTGGCTCGATCAGGCCGGTGGGCTCGACAGTCGTCTTTCAGCGCTGGGCAGCATGCTCGGGGCAACCCTGTTACTGCTGCCGTTGTTCGGTTACAGCGTAATCACCCAGCCACCGACGAGTTGGGGCGGCTGGAATGTCTGGTTGTCGTTGCTGGGCCTGGGCCTGGGCTGCACGGCGTTTGCGTACATTATTTACTTCCGGCTCCTGAGCTCGATTGGTCCGGTGAAGTCGATGACCACGACCTTTTTGATTCCGCTGTTCGGCGTGTTGTGGGGAGCGCTGTTTCTCGATGAGCCACTGTCCATGGCGCATATTTATGGGGGGTTGTTGATTGCGCTGGCGTTGTGGATGGTGTTGAAGCCGACGGTGGTGAAAGTGGCTAAGGTATCGACCCGGTAGTGCTGCGGTGCTTGCGACATTGTCTTCGCGAGCAAGCCCGTTCCCACATTGGATCTCATGTGAACGCGATATCTGTGATCACTGAGATCAACTGTGGGAGCGGGCTTGCCCGCGAAAGCGTCAGCTCAGGCACTACAAAGCCGAAGCACTCATCTCCCCATCCACCAACCGCTCAATCCCCAGCGGATTGGCATCCTGCAATGCCTCTGGCAGCAGCGCATCCGGATAATTCTGGAAGCACACCGGTCGCAGGAACCTGTCAATAGCCAGCGTCCCGACCGACGTGCCCCGCGAGTCCGAAGTCGCCGGATATGGCCCGCCATGCACCATCGCCTCGCACACCTCGACCCCGGTCGGATAGCCGTTGAGCAGAATCCGCCCGACCTTCTCCTGCAATACCTCCGCCAACCAGCGGTACTCCAGTAACTCGTCGGCCTCGCCAATCAGCGTCGCCGTCAGTTGCCCGCGCAGGCCGTGTAGCGCCGCCGCCAACTGCGCCCGATCTTCAACTTCAATAACGATAGTGGTCGGCCCGAACACTTCCTCCTGCAGCAGATCATCGCCCTTGAGCAACAGACTGACATCGGCCTTGAACACCTGCGGTTGCGCCTGATTGCCCTGCTGCGGCTTGCCCGCCAGGTGCATCAGGCCCGGATGCTCGTACAATTCACCCAGCCCCCGGCTGTAGCTGGCCAGTGTGCCGGCGTTGAGCATGGTTTGTGGCGGCTGCTGGTTCATGCTGGCGCAAAAGGTTTCGAGAAAGGTGCTGAACTGCGGCGAACGCAGGCCAATGACCAGGCCAGGATTGGTACAGAACTGCCCGCAGCCCTGGGTCACCGAAGCGGCCAGTTGCGCGGCGATCTGCTCGCCCCGCACCTTGAGCGCCTCGGGCAACAAAAACACCGGGTTGATGCTCGACATTTCGGCGAACACCGGAATCGGTTGCGCCCGGTTCGCGGCCATGTGGCTCAAGGCATTACCGCCCTTGAGCGAGCCGGTGAAGCCCACGGCCTGGATCGCAGGATGCTTGACCAGCCACTCACCCACTCCACCGCCATAGATCATGTTGAACACACCGGCCGGCATCTGCGTGCGCTCGGCGGCGCGAATGATTGCGTCCGCCACCCACTCGGCGGTCGCCATGTGGCCGCCGTGGGCCTTGAACACCACCGGGCAACCGGCGGCCAGCGCCGAAGCGGTATCGCCACCGGCGGTGGAGAACGCCAGCGGAAAGTTGCTGGCGCCGAACACCGCCACCGGCCCCAGGGCGATGCGATACTGACGCAGGTCCGGACTCGGCAGCGGCTGACGCTCCGGTAACGCCCGGTCGATGCGCGCGCCGTAGAAATCGCCGCGCCGCAGTACCTTGGCAAACAAACGCAATTGGCCGCTGGTGCGCCCGCGCTCACCCTGGATACGTCCGGCAGGCAACGCGGTTTCGCGGCAGACCGTGGCGACGAAATCATCACCGAGGGCATCGATTTCATCGGCAATGGCATCGAGGAATCGTGCGCGTTTTTCTGCGCTGAGGTTACGGTAGATCGGGTAGGCCGCAGCGGCGGCTTTGGCGGCGGCGTCCACTTCGGCTTCGGATGCCTGGAAGAATATGCCGGGCAGTGGTTCACCGGTGGTAGCGTCGATACTTTGCAGTTGCGAGGTGCCGTTGGCGCTGCGACGGCCGCCGATGTAGTTGTGTCCGAGTGGCGTGGTCATGTGGAGATCCTTAGTCAGGTGACTGACCGAAGATTCGTGGGGTGTTCAAGAGCCACCCCTCACCCCAACCCTCTCCCCAAAGGGGAGAGGGGGAAAGGGAGCCGATCTTCGTGTTGTTCAACATTGCGTTCGACTCAGAACCTGTGTTCAGAGCACGCGAACTTGTCCGATCGGCAGCGGCTGGGCGCTTTCGCCTATGCCGTTGATCAGCGGTGCACCGAACTCATCCAGGCTGATCTGGAAGCGATCCCCCGGCTGGGTCTTTACACCGTCGGCAAACGACAGCGTGGCAGTGCCGAAGTAATGCACGTGGACATCACCCGGGCGCAAGAACTGCGAGTATTTGAAGTGGTGGAATTCGAGGTTGGCGAGGCTGTGGCACATGTTGTCTTCGCCGCTGAGAAACTCCTTTTCCCAGATCGTTTCGCCGTTGCGTTTGATCCGGCTGGTGCCGACCAGGTGCCTGGGCAACTCACCGATGCGCAACTCCGGACCGTAGGAGCAATAACGCAGCTTCGAATGCGCCAGGTACAGGTAGTTGCGCCTCTCCATCACATGGTCGGAGAACTCGTTGCCCAGCGCATAACCAACGCGATACGGCTGGCCGTCATCGCCAATCACGTAGAGCCCGGTCAGCTCCGGTTCTTCGCCGGCGTCTTCGGCAAACGGCGGCACCGGAAAATCCTCACCGGGGCGCACGACGATACTGCCGTCGCCCTTGTAGAACCATTCCGGTTGCGCGCCTACCTGCCCCGCCGCCGGTTTGCCGCCCTCCAGGCCCCATTTGAAGATGCGCATGGTGTCGGTCATGCCGATTTCTACGGCGCCGTCCTGCTGGTGCATTTTGTCCCGTGCCGAGGCGCTGCCCAGGTGGGTCAGGCCGGTGCCGCTGATCAGGCAATGGGCCGGGTCTTCGTGATCCAGCGGTGGCAAAACGCAGCGCTGCTGCAATAACTGCGCGTAATCGGGCCCGGGCTCGGTGCCGCGCTGCGCGACTTCTTCTTGCAGGCTGCGTTTGCCGCGGATCGCCGCGAGTGCCAGTTCGCGGGTGCTGCGGGTGTCGCGCAGCACCTGGACCTGTGCCCCGTCGACGAGTCCGACCTGACGTTGTCCGGCAGTATTTTCGAATTGAATCAGGCGCATGTCGGCCCTCCATAGAGTCGCGAATTGGTGGCCACAGGGTCACTCGATGATGTTGAAGTCGCTCAGGTACTCATCGGAGATTTCCAGGCCCAGCCCGGGCTTGTGGTCGTCGAGCTGGATGTAACCGTTGACCGGCTGCGGCTCGCCCTTGAACACGTAGTAGAAGAGTTCGTTGCCGACTTCGACGTCGAATACCGGGAAGAACTCGGCCATCGGCGAGGCGGTGGTGGACATGGTCAGGTGGTAGTTGTGCATCTGCCCGGCGTGAGGGATCACCGGCACCGACCAGGCTTCGGCCATGGCGTTGATCTTGCGCGCTGCGGTGATGCCGCCGACGCGGTTGGTGTCGTACTGGATCACGTCGACGGCGCGACGCTCCAGCAGGTCCTTGAAGCCGTAGGAGGTGAACTCGTGCTCGCCGCCGGAGATCGGCATGATCCCCATTTTTTTCAGCTCGATGTAGCCCTCGATGTCGTCGGCGATCACTGGTTCTTCCAGCCAGCGCGGCTCGAACTCGGCCAGTTTCGGCAACATGCGACGGGCATATTCCAGGGTCCAGCCCATGTAGCATTCGAGCATGATGTCGACATCGGGGCCGGCCAGATTACGCAGGGCGCGCACTTGCTCGATGTTCTTGCGCATACCCGCAGGGCCATCTTTCGGGCCGTAGCCGAAGCGCATTTTCAGCGCAGTGAAACCCTGGTTCAGATAGCCCTGGGCTTCTTCGAGAAACAGGTCGAGGTTGTCGTTGGCGTAGAGCTTGGAGGCGTAGGTCCAGATCTTTTCCTTGGTACGGCCACCGAGCAGTTTGAACACCGGTTTGTTGACCGCCTTGCCCATGATGTCCCAGATCGCGATGTCGATCGCCGAAATGGCCGCCATGCCGATGCCTTTACGGCCCCAGGCGTGGCTTTGGCGGTACATTTTCTGCCAGATGTATTCGTTGTCGAACGGGTCTTCACCCATCGCGATGGGTGCCAGGTAGGTGTCGATGATTTCCTTGGCCACACGCGGCGCCAGGGCGCAGTTGCCGATGCCGACCAGGCCCGTATCGGTCTCGACTTCCACCACCAGCCAGCCGTGGAAACGGAACGATCCCATGGCGTCGCCGCGCTCGAAAAGGATGTCACTGGCGTTGGTGCAGAAGTGCGCTTGAGGTGGAACGACTTTGCCTTTCCACTCGAAAACGCGGGTACGGATCGCTTTGATTTTCATGAATACAGTTCCTTGAGCTGCCGGCTTCTTGTAGTTGTCGGGTCGCGTGCCTGGAGCTGCTCGGTGACGGGTTCCAAGGCATTCGATGGGCCGACTTTAGCCAGCGCCCGGGGGCGGCGGATAATCACTTATGCGTATCCGGCGATAACCTGGGGTGATAGATGAATGCGTTTATTGCTCTGATCGAGTTATCAGGCATGACACAAAAAAATGTGGGAGCGGGCTTGCTCGCGAAGAGGCAATGTCAATCGACATAAATGCCGCCTGACACACCGCCATCGCGGGCAAGCCCGCTCCCACAGGGTTAAGTGTTGTCGATGGATCGGGAAATCAGTAGCTGTTGGCGCCCATCCGGCAGGCAATCTCGAACGCCTGGCGTATCGCCCCGACATTGGCCTTGCCCTGCCCGGCGATATCGAAGGCCGTGCCATGGGCCGGTGTGGTGATCGGGATCGGCAAGCCGCCCTGCACCGTCACGCCGCGGGAAAAGCCCATCAGCTTGATCGCGATCTGCCCCTGGTCGTGGTACATGGTCACCACTGCATCGAAGGCACTGGCATCGCCCTGGACCTTGAGGAAAATCGTATCTCCCGGGTACGGCCCTTCAGCCGCGATGCCCTTGGCCTGAGCCGCACGCACCGCCGGGCCGATGATGTCCAGCTCTTCACGACCGAACGACCCGTTGTCACCGTTGTGCGGGTTCAAGCCACACACGCCGATGCGCGGTTTTTCCAGACCGTTGCGCTTGAGCGCGGTGTCGATCAACTCAATCGCTTCCACCACCCGCGCCTGGCTGAGCATGCCCGGCACATCGGCCAGGGCTACGTGGGAAGTCACCCGCGAGGTCCAGAGGTTGTCGAGCACGTTGAATTCGCAGAACGGTCCGTGGAAATCCAGCAGCTCGGCAAACCAGTGCAGTTCGTCGCTGTGGGCCATGCCGGCCATGTGCAATGAGGTCTTGTTCAACGGGCCGAACAGCACCGCATCAGTGGTGCCCGCTTCGGTCAGGCGCAGGGCCTGTTCGAGGGTGTCGAGGCTGTAGCGACCGCCCACCACACTAGCTTCGCTACGGGGGAACTCACCCATGGCATCGCCGCGAAAATCGTAGAACAGCGGCGTGTCATCGACAAAGTCCAGTTGCGCCAGGGATTCCACGCGACGAAAGGGAAACTCCACCCCGGCGATGCGCATGCCACGCCGCATTTCCGCCTCGTCGGCGATCAGGATCACATTGGCCTGGCTGCGCACCTGCGGCTCGCCGAGCAGTCGCGCGATCAGTTCCGGGCCGATGCCGGCAGGGTCCCCCAGGACCATCGCGATGGTAGTCTTGTTCATGCTTCACTCCTCAAGGGTTCAGGCTGCGCACGGTCAATGGCGCAAGGCTCGCAGCGATAAACCCGCTGCGCGTTGCTGTAGAAAAGTCGCTCCTGATCGGCCCGTGGCAGATCGGCGACGATGGATTTGAAACCGCTGTAGATGTCGTCGAACGAGCCGCACAGGCTGTCCACGGGGAAGTTGCTGGCAAACATCGCCCGCTGGCTGCCGAACATGGCGATCACCTCGCGCACGATCCAGGCGTTGTCTTTGGCACGCCAGCGCTGGCCACCCTGCCCCAGGCCGGAAATCTTCACCTGCACGTTCGGCCACTGCGCCAGCCGCGCCATTGCCAGGCGCCAGCTCGCCAGGCCTTCGGCACTGCGATCGCTGGGCAAGCCGGCGTGGTTGAGAATCAGCGTGATTCCGGGAAAGTCCCGGGCCAGGCGCTCGGCTTCGTGCAGGTTCCACCAGGGTGTCTGCAAATCGAAATGCAGCCCCAGGCCTTCGAGGGCGGCATAGCTGCGGCGCCAGTGCTCATCGCTCATCAGGCTGCGCAGATGCCCGACTTGCTGTGGCGTGGCCGGCCCACCGGGTTTGTGCCGGACACTGCGCACGTGCTTGAAACGCGCCTGTTCGTGCAATACATCGATGGCGTCCGGATGATCGAGCCAGGCTTGCGCCACAATGGCATTCGGCACGCCGTAACGGGCGGCCAATTGCTCGATGAACCTGGTTTCGCCAATCGGGTCCCCGGGGTTCCATTCGGTCTCGACGTACACCGTCTGCACGACGTCATGCGCGGCCGCATCGGCGAAATAGTCCTCAGGGAAATAACGCCGCTTGATTGCACTGTAGTCACCGTAACGAAACGGGACGCTGGCCTCAGGAGCGAGCCAGGGGTGGTCGTTGACGGTCGGGTCCCAGAAGTGATGATGGGCATCGACGATCGGGCCATCCCAAGTGGTACCGGCCAAGAGCTTAGACATGTCGCACCTCATCCAGACTGATGAACAACGTAGCCAGCACAAACACCGCCGAGCACACCGCGAAGAAGCCCAGCACCGGGGCAAAACCACCGGTCATCTGCAAAATCACGCCCACCAGGATCGGTACCGCAATGCCGCCGGTACTGCCCGCCATGTTCATCACGCCGCCGATCAGGCCAACCCGCGCCGGAGCCGCCAGCAGTGCCGGGAAGCTCCAGTAGAGGCTGCCCCACATCAGGAAAAACGCGGTCATCGCCAACAGCGCCACTGCTGCAAAAGGATTGCTCAGGGTCGGCAGCAGCAGGAAGGCGCCGAGGGCCACCAGCCCGGAAAACGCCAGCAGGCTCTTGACCGCCGTACCGCGGCTGACACCCTTGCGAATCAAACCGTCGCAAAGAAAACCACCGGTCAACGAGCCCAGCGCACCACAGAGGAAGATCACGAAAGTCGCAGCACCAATGCCCTTGATATCAAAGCCGCGGGCCTGGGACAGATAACTCGGGCCCCAGGTCAGCAACCCGAAATACACCATCGCCCAACTGGCACGACCGATCAGCAAGCCACTGAGGGAACGCGCGGCAATGCCCAGGCCTTTGACCGGCACCCGCGCCGCTTCGGCAGCTGGTGTGGCACGGCCGGCGTTGATCTGCTCAAGCTCGGCTTCATTGACCTGCGGGTGGCTGGCCGGGTCATCGCGCAGATAACGCCGCGCCAGCCAGGCCAGCGCCAGGGTGGCGATACCGGCAATCACAAAGGCCAGGCGCCAGGAATCCAGCGAAGCGATCAGGTAAGCAATGATCAACCCGCCCAGCGCCACACCCAACGGGCTGCCGCTGTCCATCAGCACCGCGCCGCGACTGCGTTCGCTGGGGGCCAGCCAAAGGGAAATCATCTTGCCGCCCGAGGGGAACAGCGGCGCCTCGGCGGCACCCAGTGCCACCCTGGCAAAAAATAATGACAGGCCACCGGTGGCGAACGCCGCCAGTACCTGGAACGTGCCCCACAAGCCGGTCGACCAACTGATGACCCGGTGCGGGCCATATCGGTCAATCAACCAGCCACCGGGAATCTGCAACAGCGCGTAGGCCCAGAAGAAGCTGCTGAGGATCAGCCCCTGCAAACTGGGAGACAGGGAAAATTCGTGGGCAATGGTCGGCATCGCGATGGACAGCGAGACCCGGTCGATCAGGTTGATCATGGTCAAGGCGAAGATGATGGCGAAGATCCGCCAACGCACACTGCTGGCTTTGGCGGTGCCGGCCTGCGCGTTCGCCGCGGCCGGTGGCTGGATACCTGCGGCGGGCAGGTTCAGGGAAGCACTGGAACGAGCCATGGTGCGTACCTCGTTTTATTATTGTTGTGAACGTAACGACGCCTTTCCTGGCGGCGTGGTGAGCACTATCGAAGGCTCGCTGATAACCGTCTAATCAATACTTGAAATCAGGCGATAGCCTCGGGTTATGCCATGCCCTGCTTTCAACGTCCTTTCAACGTTGGCGCTTTTTTCTGTAGGAGCGAGCCTGCTCGCGATGGTCTTCAACGAAAACGCGTGTTTCTTGAAGAGACGCAGCGCCCATGAGTCCATCGCGAGCAGGCTCGCTCCTACATAAGTCCTGCTTCGTTTGCCGAGCTATAACTCCAGGCTATCGGTGTATGTATTGTTTTGACTAGACGTGGAGTCTGCGTGTTCACACACTCAGGCCAGGCTTGCGGCTTTAACGCTTAAACAAGTCGCTCATAACAATTACAAAAACACCGAAACGAGGCCCTTCCCATGCGAAATGCATTCGTCCGTCGCACTTCCCGTCTGTTTCTTGGCTGCACTCTGATCGCCGCCGGTGCCCTTCCCGCCCTGGCGCACGCCTGGCAGCCGGACAAGAACGTCGAAATCATTGTCGCCGGTGGCCCCGGTGGCGGCACCGACCAGCTCGGGCGCCTGATCCAGTCGATCATCACCACCCACAAGCTGCTCGACGTTAATACCATCGTCCTTAACAAGGGCGGCGGCAATGGCGCCGAAGCCTTCCTCGACATGAAGATGAACAAGGGCGATGCAGAGAAACTGGTGATCGGTACCAATAACATCTACCTGTTGCCGCTGGTGTCCAAGCTCGGCTATCAATGGCAGGAGCTAACACCGATTGCCGCCGTGGCCGAAGATGACTTCATTCTCTGGAGCTACAAGGACGCGCCCTGGAAAGACGCCAAGGGCTTCTACGCGGCGGTCAAGGCCGACCCATCGAGCCTGCGCATGGGCGGCAGCCAGTCCAAGGACGTCGACCAGACCCTGACCCTGCTGCTCAACCAGACCAACAACAGCAAACTGGTGTACATCCCGTTCAAGAGCGGCAGCGAAGCCGCGACCCAACTGGCCGGCAAACACATCGCCGCCAACGTCAACAACCCCAGCGAAAGCATCAGCCAATGGCGTGGTGACCAGGTCGAGCCGCTCTGCGTATTCAGCAAGGAGCGCATGAGCTACACCGAAAAAGTCGCCGGCGATAAATCCTGGGCCGACGTGCCGACCTGCCACGAACAAGGCCTGGGCATCGATCAGTATCGCTTCCCGCGCACCGTGTTCATGCCTGGCGAAGTCACCACCGAACAACGGGCGTTCTATGTCGAGTTGATGCGCAAAGTCACCGAAACCCCTGAGTTCAAGGCCTACGTGAAGCAGAACGCCCTGGTGCCGACCTTCCTCGAAGGCGAGCCGCTGACTGCCTACATCGAAAAAGACACCGCCCGCGTCACGCCAGTGTTCAAGGAAGCCGGCTGGCTGAAAAACTGAAGTCGCCACGGCCGCCTGCCTGCGGGCGGCCGTGCCCTGCTGGAGATATGTTCATGTCCCATTCCTCGGATTCACCGGCACTGGTCGGCACCCGTTGGGTCGAACTCGGCCTGGCGTTGTTCACTACCCTGATCGGCGCGGTGGTGATGTACGGTAGCCTCGAACAAGGCATTGGCTGGGGCGATGCCGGCCCAGAGCCGGGTTACTTGCCCTTCTATATCGGCCTGATGCTCAGTGCCGCCAGCGTGGCCAACGGCCTGTTGACCCTTGTGCGCTGGCAGGCGCTCAGTGTTGCGTTCGTCAGCCGCAGTGCATTCAAGCAAGTGATGTCGGTATTCATCCCTATCGCGCTGTTCGTCGGCGCCATGCCCTTGACCGGCATCTATGTGGCCTCGGCGTGCTTCATCGCCTGGTTCATGTGGCGTGACAAGGTGCGCGCCAAACCTTATGGCAAGTTGATGATCGCCAGCGTGTCCCTGGGCGCGGTGCTCGCCAGCTACCTGATTTTCGCGCTGTGGTTCAAGGTCCCGCTGGATGCCGGCCCGATGGGCGACTGGATTGCCCTGGCCGGGAGAAACTTCAAATGAGCGAGTTCGATTCCCTGCTGCAAGGCATGAACCTGATCCTGACCCCGGGCCATATCGGCCTGATGGTGATCGGCGTGCTGCTGGGCATTCTGGTGGGTGTGTTGCCCGGCCTCGGCGCCCCCAATGGCGTGGCGCTGCTGCTGCCACTGACCTTCACCATGTCGCCGGTATCGGCGATCATCCTGCTGTCGTGCATGTATTGGGGCGCGCTGTTTGGCGGCTCGATCACCTCGATCCTGTTCAACATCCCCGGTGAGCCCTCATCGGTGGCGACCACGTTCGACGGCTACCCGATGGCCCGCGAAGGTCGCGCCGCCGAAGCCCTGACCGCCGCCTTCAGTTCGGCACTGCTCGGTGCGTTGGCCGGGGTGTTGTTGCTGACCTTCCTGTCGACGAAGATTGCCGCGTTCGCCATGTCCTTCAGTTCGCCGGAGTTCTTTGCGGTGTACCTGTTGGCGTTCTGCACCTTCATCGGCATGAGCAAGAACCCGCCACTGAAAACCGTGGTGGCGATGATGATCGGTTTCGCCATGGCAGCGGTCGGCATGGACACTGTGTCCGGCAACCTGCGCCTGACCTTCGACCAGCCGACACTGATGACCGGCATCAGCTTCGAAGTGGCGGTGATCGGCCTGTTCGGCATCGGTGAAATTCTCTGCACTGTCGAAGAAGGCCTGGTGTTCCGTGGCGAACATGCGCGCATCACACCGATGGTGATCCTGCGCACCTGGGCCAAGCTGCCGCGCTACTGGTGGACCATCGTGCGCAGCACCCTGGTCGGTTGCTGGATGGGCATCACTCCAGGCGGACCGACCGCCGCATCGTTCATGAGCTACAGCCTGGCGCGGCGCTTTTCGAAAAACCGCGACAATTTTGGCAAAGGTGAACTCGAAGGCGTGATCGCTCCGGAAACTGCAGACCATGCCGCTGGCACCAGTGCCTTATTGCCGATGCTGACCCTGGGCATTCCTGGTTCGGCCACGGCAGCGGTAATGCTTGGCGGCTTGATGATCTGGGGCCTGCACCCCGGCCCGACGCTGTTCGTCGAGCAGCATGATTTTGTCTGGGGCCTGATCGCCAGCATGTATCTGGGCAACGTGGTCAGCCTGATCGTGGTGTTGGCTACCGTGCCGCTGTTCGCTTCGATCCTGCGCATTCCGTTCTCGATCATCGCGCCGATCATCATCATGGTCTGTGCCATCGGTGCCTACTCGGTCCACAACTCGTTCTTCGACGTGGTGTTGATGCTCGGCTTCGGCGCCCTGGGTTATCTGTTCAAGAAACTCGGCTACCCGATTGCGCCGCTGGTACTGGCCGCTGTGCTGGGTGACAAGGCTGAAGATGCATTCCGCCAGTCAATGCTGTTCTCCGACGGCCACCTGGGGATTTTCTGGTCCAACCCACTGGTGGGCAGCCTGACCACGGCGGCACTGCTGATGCTGTTCTGGCCGCTGATTTCCAGGGCACTGGGCGCCCTGACAGGCCTGCGCAAACCGCCCGTCGCCAAGACCAAATCCGTGCTGTGATACAGCAATGCTGGCAACGCCTGACATTTGTTGTCAGGCTTGCCGCAGTCTTTCATGCGAGCGCGGCCCATGACCCGAATTCCTGATGCCAACGTAATCCACAGCCGACTGCGTCTGCGCCAACTGCGGCTGATGCTGGCCCTGCAGGAATTCGGCTCGTTGCGCCGCGCCGCCGACCACATCGGCATGACCCAACCGGCAGCGACCAAGATGCTGCACGAAGCCGAGGATTTGCTCGGCGTCGAACTCTTCGAACGCTTGCCTCGCGGCATGCGCTCCACCCCATTCGGCGAGACGGTCATTTACTACGCACGCATGGTGTTCGCCGAACTCAGCGGCATGCGTGAAGAACTGGTCGCCCTGCAGTCCGGCAACCTCGGCCGCGTCGCGGTGGGAGCGATTCCGGCTCTCGCTTCAGGACTGCTCACGCGTACCATCGCAACCTTGAAACAAAGCCATCCGCGTCTGTCCATGAGCATTCAGGTCGACACCAGCGACGTGCTGGTACAAGCATTGCTGCAGGATCAACTGGATATCGTGCTGGGGCGGATTCCGGCGGGTGCCCGGGCCGAAGAATTGCTCTTCGACAGCCTCGGCGAAGAAGCCTTGTGCGTGATTTCCGGCGCGCACAATCCACTGGCGAAAGCGACTCAATTGAGTTGGGCCGAACTGCAAAACATGACCTGGGTGCTACAACAACAACCCAGCCCGATGCGCGCGATCATCAATCAGGTGTTCCACAATGCGCGGGTCGATATTCCCAGCAGCATCGTCGAAACCACCTCGATCATGACCCTGCTCTCATTGATCCAGCAGACCGACATGCTCGGTGTCACGCCGGTGTCGGTGGTCGAGGATTATCCTGGCCGTGATTTACTGGCGGTGCTGCCGATCAAGTTCGAAGCGCGCTTGCCGCCGTATGGCTTGATCACCAGGCGCCATCGCATTCAATCCTCGGCGATGCAGGCGTTCATGAATTCGGTGCGGGCCGAGCATGCGCTGAGCAAATGAAACGGTTCTTCAGGGATAAAGTAAAACCTGTAGGAACTACGGTGCGACGATTCAAATACGGCCCGGAAAGAGATGTCATCCTCTCGTTTTTTTGACGAGTTGCTCAACGAAGAACTCTATATGGCCTCTAGGAATAGTTGCCAAAGGCCAAGTGCTGACCTTTACAGCGATATTATGAAATGCTTGGGCACACTTGGAGCGCGGATAGTATTCATAAACTGCTCGCTGACTCTGCGCTGCCCTACGCGCACATTCATCGTACGGTACAGCTCCCGCATACTGCAGTGCTATGTCGAGGAAGTGATCGGTAATCTTGGTCAATTTAACGAAAAGGGCGCGACCTTCCTGCGAGTTATGCGCCATATTGACTAGGATCCGGAAACGGTCCATTCCGTAATCACGATTCAACAGTTTAATCAGTGCATAGGCATCGGTGATCGAGGTCGGTTCGTCGCAGACCACCAGAAGGGCTTCTTGGGCCGCCCGGACGAGACCAACCACCGACGAGCCGATGCCCGCAGCTGTGTCAATCACCAGCACATCGAGACTATCACTGATTTCACTGAAAGCCTGGATCAGGCCTGCGTGCTGAGCCGGTGACAAATGCGCCATGTTCGGGAAGCCTGAAGCTGCGGGAACGATTCGCACGCCACCCGGACCACCTAAAAGCACTTCGGATAACTCACAGCGACCGTCAATTAAATCGGCAAGTGTGTACTTTAGGGAAAGCCCTAACAGAACATCAATATTCCCCAAGCCAAGATCGCCATCAAGCAATACAACTCTTCTTCCAAGCTTCGCTAGCGCCAATGAAAGATTCACAGCCACAGTCGTCTTGCCAACGCCGCCCTTTCCGCCGGTTACGGCGATAACCTGTACAGTATTCACATCATCCATCTTATAGACCCCCTTCCATGTGCAACACATGCAAGTAGTCGCTATTTATCCGTATAAGTTCTGAATGCGCGACCCTGGCACTTAGCTCACAAGGAAAACTAGAAATCGCACAGTACATCTATCGACCACTCAACTTTATAACAAGGCGGCGACACTTCCGCTAAGAAAACTGCAACCACAAAGAGGTCACCTTACTTCAATTACACAAGCGCACTTCGACGTTTGAGTTCTCCATTAAGAATGAAGTCATTCTCGGAATAATCTATCGGGCAATCGATCACATGAACTCCTGGCTCGCGAATGCACTTCTTCAACAATGGTAAAAACGATTCTGCAGAGTGAATCAGATACCCATTGGCGCCATAGCTTTGGGCATACATCACGAAATCAGGATTTCCGTAATCCAGACCAAAATCTGTGAACCCCATATTTGCCTGTTTCCACCGGATCATGCCGTACCCATCATCGCGTAGGATGATGATAGTCAAATTCATCTTCAAGCGAACGGCGGTTTCAAGCTCTTGGCTATTCATCATGAAACCACCATCACCACAGACCGCCACGACTGGGCGATCAGGGTAGACCAAGTGGGCAGCCATGGCAGACGGCAGCCCCGCACCCATAGTCGCAAGGGCATTATCCAACAGAACCGTGTTAGGTTTATGAGCCTTATAGTTGCGCGCGAACCACAATTTGTAGATCCCGTTATCCAAGGCGACGATACCCTCAGATGGCACAGCACGCCGAACATCAGCTACCAGGCGCTGGGGATAAATTGGGAAGCGATCGTCATCAGCTCCTTCGGCCACTTGGACCTCATTAGCCTCACGAATAGTCATCAGCCGATTGAAATCCCAATGAGACTGCGGCTCCAGTGCTTCGCTGATCTGCCAGATCGCGTTGGCGATATCACCCACCACTTCGATTTGTGGAAAATACACAGGATCAACTTCGGCAGATCGGAAGTTGATATGGATAACGTCCGTACCGCCACGAACCATAAAAAAAGGTGGTTTTTCGATTACGTCGTGCCCGATATTGACGATCAAATCAGCAGCCTCTAGACCGCGATGTACGAAGTCACCCGCCGACAGAGCAGCGTTCCCAAGGAAACGGGGATGGCGCTCGTCCACTACACCCTTCCCCATTTGAGTGGTTACGAACGGTATTCCAGTCTTATCGATCAACTGCCTGAGGACCTTAGCGGTGATCTTACGGTTAGCACCAGCTCCGATAACCAAGATTGGGCTGTGTGCCGCCTTGAGCTTGCAGACAGCGGCAGCAATAGCTTTTTGCTCGGCAACCGGACGGCGATGCAAACTGGGTTGGATTGGTCGGTTGTCCGTATGCTCGGCTGCAATATCTTCCGGGAGCTCGAGATGCACAGCGCCCGGCTTCTCTTCTTCAGCAAGGCGAAAAGCTTCACGTACTCGAGAAGGGATGTTGTCCGCAGAAGCTAATTGGTGCGTGTATTTTGTAACCGGCCGCATCATCCCAACCACATCGAGGATCTGGAAACGCCCCTGTTTAGACTTTTTAATGGGCTTCTGCCCGGTAATCATGAGCATAGGCATCCCCCCCAGATAGGCGTAAGCACTGGCGGTCACCAAATTCGTTGCACCGGGGCCTAGCGTAGCGAGACTGACACCTGTCTTACCCGTGAGACGACCATATGTAGAAGCCATAAATCCGGCGGACTGTTCGTGGCGTGTGAGTACCAATTTGATGGTTGAGCATCTTAGTGACTCCAGCAGATCCAGATTTTCCTCACCTGGAATGCCAAACACATATTCAACTCCTTCATTCTCTAAGCATTGCACTACAACATCTGCAGCCTTGGCCATCTTCCACCTCGAATTTTGAGAGCATTTAAATGCAATTGAATATGTTTTACCGCAGCCACTACCTTCATCAGACAACCAGGTAACAAGCCAGATATAACGAGCCGCAGGCTAACCAACTAGGAAAGCCATGCACTTATAAACCAAGGGACTAACCACTACTGAGCATTAAAAAAAAACCGCCCCAAAAGGGCGGCAAATGATACTTCGAGACAACCGGAGCAGCTCTCGAAGCCTTACACGCAATTAAAATATGTTAAGTGGATACTCTGTAACAAGCCGTAGCTCATGAACGTCTGGCTTGAAATCACTACGATAGCTGGCGGCTTTAACTTGAGTACTCAGCCCCTTAGCACGACCGGACTGCACAACATAACGCACCATAAAGTCAGTCTCCCACTCCTTGCCGTCACTGACAGTTTTGCCTACTTTTATGTTATCACCCATAGCATAGACGGTCGTAAATGTAAGACCCGGCAAACCTAATTGCGCAAAATTAAGGTCATATTGTAACTTCCAAGAATTTTCGTCTTCATTGACGGCATCCATGACCTGAATAAAGTTAGACAAGTACAAAGTACTTGTTCCATCAATAAGGTATTGATGCGGGCCTCGACCACTGACCTGCTGATTCGCTACAGTAAAGGTACTACCAAGATAGGAGTAGCTGCCTTGAAGACTGAAAACATAGTTATCCAAATCTCCGCCGAGCTCATCACCGATACTTTTCTGCTGATACGCATTGTATTGCAGGCCCACTGCCTGTTTAGCATCCAAGCTATGTAACCAGTTAATACCGATGAAACGGTTATCCCAGTAATTCTGTATGCTGGATGAATATAGAGAGGCACTGAGATCTTTGGTAAAATCGTACTTACCGCCTACGTAATCAGCCTCTTGCAAAGGTCCCGATGCCCGATCAGTCTGATCCCTACGTCGCAGGGAAGTTAAGTGACCCGCTTCGAAGAGAAGTTTTGAAATGTCTGTGCTACTAAATGTCACACCGTCTACTGTTTCGGGGAGCAACCGAGAATCTCCGAGTGAGACCACAGGGTTTTTGACGATCTGACCACCTATTTTTAGAACACTATTTGACACTTTTACCTTAACAGCACCTACTGCCTTGGAGTATTGATCTTGAGCTTCGTCAACCCCAGGTATTCCCTTTCCTGAGCTTGCAAGAAGGCCAGTACCGATTCGATCGGAACTGCTATCAAGTTTCAGGCCGAACATGCCGATTGCGTCTACTCCGAAGCCAACGGTTCCAGGAGTATACCCGGAACTGAACTTAGCAATCGCCCCCTGCGCCCACTCACGGCGCTGGCTCTGCTTGACATTTTCACCTGAAAAGTCACGATCATAGTAGTAATTTCGGTTAAGTATGCTGAGCGTGCTTTTCTTGACGAAGTCAGACTCCGAAATATCCGAAGCAAAAGTGGATGCACTCCCGAAAACCAGTATTGCCGCCAAAAATATAGCCATTAACACTTTCATAACCTACCTCTCTTAAGTTACGACACAAACAAAATTGTTTTTATTTTTACTGAGTAGTTATTATTCGTGCAGCACAACACTCTGTGGACATCTCGCACAGTAGACAGCCAACCTTCCTGGTTATTGGGTGTAAACTCCATCCGGAAAAGCCCGATAGCGCGCCCACGCCAATTGGCATAAAAACGCAGTCCGACTTTCAAGAAAAAACTCTTATATCAGTAGCTCTGTATATCAGCCCTACTGATAAAATTTAACGCTCAGGCCATCGCCAGTTAAAACTTATACGCGTTTGAGTGCATTGCGCACGTCTACTTACGAGCATGTGGAAGCTGTCAAATCTTCACGCCAACATCCGCAAAAAAAATCATATTTTCCAGGCGACCGGCAGATCAATTAATCAACTTAATATGGCGAGTTACGGAAGACCTCTGCCTCCTCAAGAATTCATCAACCCTATACAACTACAACAATTTAGCTGTCGCCCGCCACACGACAGCCTTATATTGTCTATATACTACTGCATCGAAGCAAATGCGAACGGCGAATACTTCGCAAAATTGCCGCTTCGCACTAGGGTATAAGCAGCCAAAAGATCCGGCGCAAAGTACCTGTCAGCATCGTAGTGAGTAACTTTCTGGCGGATTGTTTCCATCGTCAATTGGAGTGTTGGACTGGTCTTATTCGGAGCACGCAAGTCTACGCCCTGAGCCGCAGCCAAAAACTCGATAGCCAGAATATGCGCAACATTATCTGCAATATCGGTCAAGCGGCGGGCGGCGTAGGTCGCCATGGAAACATGGTCCTCCTGGTTGGCAGAGGTAGGGATTGAATCAACAGAAGCTGGATGCGCAAGTGACTTGTTTTCTGAGGCAAGTGCGGCAGCAGTAACATGAGCAATCATGAACCCAGAATTGATACCGCCATCTTTGACCAGGAATGGAGGCAGGCGAGAAAGCGTTGCATCAATCAAAAGTGCAATACGACGCTCAGCAATCGATCCGATTTCACAGGCAGCGATAGCCAGGTTATCCGCAGCAAAAGCCACTGGCTCAGCGTGGAAATTACCTCCTGAGATAACCTCTCCAGTTTCTGGAAAGATCAGCGGATTGTCAGAAACGGCGTTCGCTTCAATCAGCAGTATGTTGGCGGCATGCCGAATCTGATCGAGGCAAGCCCCCATAACTTGAGGCTGACACCGCAGGCTGTACGGGTCTTGCACTTTCTCGCAATCAGCATGTGACAGGTTAATCTCAGAGCCCTTAAGAAGAGTCCGGTAGGCTGCGGCAGCATCAATCTGACCTTGATGGCCTCGAAGCGCATGAATACGGTGATCAAAAGGTGCAACTGAACCCAACGCAGCATCGACCGACAGCGCACCTGCAACGAGAGCGGTGTTGAATAGGTCCTCAATCGCAAACAGATTTTGTATCGCGAGAGCAGCGGATGCTTGGGTTCCGTTAAGCAGCGCGAGCCCTTCCTTAGCTTGCAATATAAGCGGATCAAGCCCTACGAGTTTCAATCCATCGAGAGCGCTCATACGCTCCCCCTTCACATGCACCTCACCGAATCCGATCAGCGTGGCTGACATGTGGGCAAGAGGAGCCAGGTCACCAGAGGCGCCTACGGAGCCTTTCACAGGAATTACAGGAAGCACGTCAGCATTGAAGAGCTTGACCATGGCTTCCATCACTTCCAGACGGATACCAGAGTTGCCACGACCAAGGCTAGACAATTTGAGCGCGATCAAAAGGCGAACCACCGGTCGCGGCATTGGCTCACCCACACCCACCGAGTGAGACAGCACCAGATTTTTCTGGAGCAACTCAAGCTGGTCGCTAGGAATGTGCGTGCTTGCCAGCAAACCAAAACCTGTGTTGATTCCGTACGCAGGCGCCCCTTTGGCAACAATTGCTTGAACGGTACGAGCACCTGCCTCGATAGCGTCGAAGCTGGCCGGGTCGAGTTCGAGAGAGACGTTTTCACGCGCAATACGGCGCAGCTGGCTCAAGGTGAGTTTGCCAGGCGTTAGCTTAATCATGCCGATTTCTCCAATGAATGAATGACGAATGAACGATGGACGAAATATACATGAATGTATTTTTTCATTCAACATCAAGTGAGAAATTGTCAAAACTACTCACAGAAGCCAGCAAAACAAGGGTTTCAGCCTGAAAAAACGTCTGAGCAGTCCCCGCAAAAACCTCCATTCGTCCGATTCATTGCACAGATGAATGAAATGTTTTATTCTTTGTCTCGCAACACAAATAAAAACTTTCAGAACGATGGAGTTCACATGTCAACCAACCTGCTCGAGTTTCACGCGCCGGGCCCGGACATCAAGTTCCGTGTCCAACTGCTTAACCAAGAAAACCCTGACGTCATCGCACAGGTTCTTGAGCAACTGCCACTTGATACCGTGCTGGGTCACGTCGTCATTTCTGGCGAAGCCATTTGGATGCCAACCAAGATCGTTCATTTGGGCAAGTCGAATATGGTGAAACGCTCGCCCGGCGCTGTGTATCTGTACGCTCCAGGCCAAACAATTTGCCTGACCTATGGCGCCATCACTGAAAGCGCGTTGGTCAACAAATTCGGGCAAGTTCTCGATAGTGACCTGCCAGCACTGGAGAAACTCGGCGAGTTTGTCTTCGCACAGACGATCACCGAGCCGCGCCGGAGTGTCATCAACATCACCGTTCGGAGGGCTTCATAATGTCCGGTATTAAGAAATTTGAAGGTAACTGGCGCGAAGCCAAAGCAGAAATCGATCGCCAAGTCGAACGCGTATGGCTGTCAGAACCTGAAGAAATTCAGAAGATCCGCTGGGGCATCATCGATAGCGGCGCCGGCAGTGGCCAACAATCTTTCAGCGTCTTGGTCCACCTCGAAGCTTATTTGATGTTGGTAGGCGCAGACGTAACCTATCGCTTTCTCAAAGTTTCCCAGTATCCGGATGTAGAGCTTCCGACGCTCATTAAGATGACTCGTGAGTTTCTGACCGGTACGTTTAACGTGTTCGAGTTCATGACCGACTTGGGTCTGACGAACATGCACGAGATCGGGCAGATGTTTAGCGATGCTCTCGACACCTTGGAAACCAAAGAAGAATACGTCCAGCTCACCGGCTCGATGATGACCTACGTGATCCGTATGCACCGCTGGATCCACTTCATTTTTCCATGGAATTTGGGCGTTGCCTTCCCTCACCGCCAGCCCGAAGAGGTTGCAGCGATCGCAGGAATCTTGGTTAAAGCGTGAAAATTTACATTCAGTAATAGGCGATGCGATCCTTGCCCATTGATCGCACGTAGCGCCCCGTCCTTCACCTCGCATGATGCTATGGTGAAGTCGGGGCACAATTTTGCAACATACCAAGTCTGATTGCCTTGTTACCCTGTACATACGATACCGATCTTGCTTTGCCAGCGAGTAACATGCCAAGCTTGCTAATATTTACTCTCAAACTTGGAGATAACCTTGGCCGTCAGAGCTCGTAACCCGAAAAAAAAGTCTGATGCGCCTGGACCTCAAGCGTCCGCTGATCCTACGTTACTGCGTAACGAGCTTGAACGAAGGCTTGAGGGTCGGCGCTTAACTCCTGCTCACCGCCGAATCACGCAGATTCTGGTGCAGCATGCAACCGACATAGGTTATCTGACCAGTATGGAGTTGGCCCAACTGGCAAATGTAAGTCAGCCATCAGTGTCTCGCTTTGCAGTGGCATTGGGGTTCGACGGATTTCAAGAGATGCGGCGTGCTCTTCGCTCTCTCACTGAACCTACCCCAACAGCAGACAGTAACACCCGTAATGCCAACAAGTATCAGGCCGCCGCGGCAGCAGAAGCGCGCAATATCATGGAGTTGTCAGAGCAACTTGAGGATATGACTCGTATAAGGGAGTTTGGAAGCGCGCTTGCCGAATCAACTCCACTAGTGGTTTTAGGACTACGTGCATCAGCGGGGCTTGCAACTCAGTTTGCCTATTTTGCAGCTAAAGTCCACCCGGATGTACGCCTCATTACTAATGGCGGATCGCTTGCCGAGG
This sequence comes from Pseudomonas sp. GW821-FHT09H03, assembly GCF_059415945.1. Classification (NCBI taxonomy): domain Bacteria; kingdom Pseudomonadati; phylum Pseudomonadota; class Gammaproteobacteria; order Pseudomonadales; family Pseudomonadaceae; genus Pseudomonas; species Pseudomonas sp. GW821-FHT09H03. The sequence goes on from NZ_JBWKOF010000010.1 coordinate 68,415, forward strand.
ACCTGATTGAGCAGGCAAAAGGTGCTGGCGCAACATGTATTCTTGCTTTTGCCATGCCATTGTACCCTCGCGAAACAATACAAGCGCTTCAATTTGCTAGGCAGCTCGGCCTTGGTCTTGCTGTGGTTTCCGATCCAGGATTTCCAACTCAAGGACTCATTCCAGATTTCAATATTTCAACCCAGATTTGTTCGTCGTTGGTTTTCGACTCAAGCGTATCTAGCGCTTTTCTAGTTACAGTTCTGCTGGAAGCGATGTGCGATGCTATGCCGGACGGTGGGGAAGCTCGCCTAGAAGCAGGAGACCGGTCATCTATGCGCAGAAAGGTGTTTATACGCTGATGCCTATATTTCCCGGCGCGCTCAACCGTTGCCTCTTGACTTTATTATAAGACATTGTATTAGGTACAATGATCGGCCTGAGTCGTATAGGCACTCTCCAGCTAACGCCATTATCGTCTATTGCGATGACGCACGTTATTAATGCTTATTCTTGGTCGAGTTAGGCGCGTGGTTAATCGCGTCATCGACGATAGCGTCCTGGCGCAGGGGATAGGTCTTTTCCCTACAAATAATTGTTGATGATTGTGAGGGTTTTATCGGCATTTCATCACTACCACCCAATTAACCATTTCAATCACGACATCCCCTAGCAACAGTGAATCAGCGTGGGGTCAGCTCTATTACACAACACTGACCATTGACAGATATTTCTTGCAATTCGACATTACTGCTGAATTGTAGACAATCATGCCGACCCAGCACTTCATCCGTGCTATCACCCAACTTGATCTGTACCTGTTCAGCGACACTGAAGATCAGCACCGAACTCGCCGAACTGAAAAAACGCTGCTTACCTTCAAGCCATTGCAACCTGGCGCTGAAGCGCTCTGGTGCATAGATCAGATTGAAGTCAAGAATCGGCCCGCCGAATAATGCGCAATAAACCAGGCACTCGCCACTGAAGGCAAACGAGTCCAGTGGTAACAGTAGCCGCGTATCCTGGCCATCGACCAGCAACATCATGCCCTGGCCCTGCAGCACCGTGATGACCCGCTGATAACCAGCGAAGGTAGAAAACCCGCCTGACTCACCAATATCGGCAATCGACAGGCGCCAGCCGAAGCTGTCCAAGTCGTCACCGGCATCGCGGGCAATTTCTTTCGTGCTGCCACCGCCGTTTTTCCAGGGCATACGCGGATAATTAGCCGCGCGCAAAACGTTCAACTGACTCATGTATCTCTCTCTATTTATGAAGCAGTTATCCCAGGCGATAACCGAAAGCCGACAGCCGAGCGGTGGAGCGCTGTACCGGACACTTTAGGGCGCCTGCAAGGCGCATAATCATTGCCCGCTCAGCGGCTGTATACCTAACCATTGCAACGCGCCTTGTCACCAACAGGTGAGAATTAGCCGGGCTTGAACCCCATGAACTGCCCAACTAGCGCCGCCAGCACCGGTTTCAACTGAGCAGCCAACTTCTCGTTAAGCGCATAGGGTGCTACCTCCTGCATGTAGCTACGCTGCGCCAACTCAAGTTGAATCGCGTGGACTTGTTGTTCAGGCTTGCCGTAAGTGCGAGTGATATGCCCCCCCTTGAAGCGGCCGTTCAACACCGCAGACATGTTCGGCGCAGCATCCTTGGCAGAGGCCAGTAGAGCCTCAGCGATGCCAGCCGCGCATGAGGTCGAGTTTGCCGTTCCAAAGTTGAACACCGGCAGTTCTCCGTCGAATAGATGGGGGATAACCGATCGAATCGAATGGGCATCCCAAAGCAATGCATAGCCATAGGCGGCTTTGATACGATCGAGCTCTGCCTGCAAAGCTTGATGGTATGGGTGCCAATAACAAATAAGGCGATGTGCTATTTCCGCCTCATTTGGTGCCTGTCCTTCAAGGTACAGGGGCACGCCGTCGAATGTGGTGAGCGGACACAGGCCGGTAGTGTTCTGGCCGGGGTACAGGTTTTCACCATCGGCCGGCCGATTGAGGTCAATTACATATCGCGAATACACCGGCCGTAGGACTGATGCGCCCAAGGCGATAGCAAAGTCGTATAGCGAGTCGATATGCCAGTCCGTGTCGTCGACGGCAAGCCCGACAGGGCTGAATCGGTGACACAGATCGTCCGGTAGATGGATTCCCACGTGCGGCATTGAGATCAACAGTGGACCGAAACCCTGTTGCAAGGTGAATACCACGTCGTCACTCATACAGCCTCCTTCAACAATACGGCAAGGGCAGCGCGATAGTCGTACAGAGCGTTAACCTGCAGAGCGTGTTGGCCGTTATCGATGATTTTTTTTCCGCCGACGAAAACGTCGCGAACCGGATTACCGCCATGCTCACAAAACACCAACGCAGAGAGCAGTTGTCGCTGATTGTTCTGGTCGACATTAGGCGCATCACTGTCGATCACAACAAAGTCTGCGCGCTGCCCCACAGCCAACCCCGCTACCCGCCGGCCGGTTGCTGCGGCGCCGCCAATCACCGCCTGACTGAACAACCGGTCGGCGATTACTGGCGCCTTGACCTCGGCCAGTACGTTGCGGCGTCGGTGCAGTAAGCGCTGGCCATATTCAAGTAGACGCAGTTCGGACCAAGGGTTAACGGTGATATTGCTATCAGAGCCAATCCCCCAGCGACCGTTGGCGGCTAAGTACCGAGGGGCATCGAATAGACCGTCGCCCAAGTTAGCTTCGGTCGTCGGGCACAGGCCTGCCGTAGCACCACTGCGAGCGAGGTTGCTGTATTCGGTGTCGATCATGTGCGTGGCATGCACCAGGCACCAGCGGCTGTCCACAGGTTGGCGCGCGAGCAACCATTCAACCGGACGCTGACCGAGGGTCACAATGCAGTCATCGACTTCCTGGGTTTGCTCGGCGATATGAATGTGGATCGGCGCTTGCGCGTCATCGTCGTTCAGACCGTCGAGTAACGTCTTTAGCGACACTTCAGACACAGCGCGCAAAGAGTGCGGTGCCACGCCATAGCGCAGATTGGCGTGTTCGGGCATAGATGCTTTCAGCCGCTGGCGCAGGTCAAGAATCCACTCTGGAGAAGAGATGAAACGCCGTTGGTGGGCCAGGGGCTCGACCTGACCAAAACCGCTGTACTGATAGAGAACCGGCAACAACGTAATTCCAATACCAACCTCCTGCGCCGCGATGACGATACGCTGCGCAAGTTCTGCTGGATTATCATAAGGTCGTCCGTCGGCATCGTGGTGCACGTAGTGAAATTCACACACCGACGTATAACCGGCCTTGAGCATCTCGATGTAGAGATGGCGGGCAATGGCCTGCATATGCTGTGGCTGCAGACGCTGGGCAAACCGATACATTAATGTGCGCCAACTCCAGAACGAGTCAGATGGATCGCCCATGGTTTCTGTCAGTCCGGCCATGGCACGCTGGAACGCATGAGAATGCAGATTCGGCATGCCGCTGACTACTAACCCCCTTGCAAGGGGCGTGTCCTGGCTGCGGACAGCATCAACATTTATCTCGGTCAGATCGCCAGTCTCATCCCAGCGCAGCAGAACATTGTCGTGCCAACCATCGGGCAACAACGCACGCTCGGCAAACAAACTGCGATGGGCCAGCACGGGGGTTGAAACGCGATCAACAGCAGTATCCAAACAGCATCGCACTTTACGATAACCTCGCAAAAGACAAGCAAAAATGGGCAGTTCAACCAGCATCGCGAGCCAATAAACTTTGCAGAAAGCTGCGTGTTCGCGCTTCCTTGAGTTAGGTGAACAACTGAGCCCGAAGGCACCTCGACGATTGCACCTTAGTCCTGAATCGACGCCGAGTTTGGTAACCGCCCCAAGGACTTACAATGAGATCTTGTAGGAGATGCCATACGCGACTTCAATTGCCTCGGCACCCTCCAACGGACAATTATATGGAAGGTCCTTGTTATAACGAGACTTTGACTACGGTCGGGCAAGCATCAAAACTATGGAGTAACCGGTATATCTGGCTACAGCTGAAAAAATGAGAGCTGTTGTGATTTACTTTAAAACACCCTGCCGCATACCAACATGCGGCAGGGCTTAGCGCCTGCATCAGCGGGACACTACTGATTAACTTATTCAACATAATTTAAGTAATAATCAGCAATCAACCTAAAAATTTTAAGTCAGTAATGGCCAGCTTTCAATCAACACCAACAGGCTAGAGCAGATGTAAAAGTCAATCGATCGGTGTCACGTCCATATGGAACGTTTGCTCCGATAGTCTTTTGATTGTACCGTCCGCTCGTGCTTCATTAATCGCTTTGTCAAACATTGCTTTAAGCTGCGTGTCACCTTTACGCAGCCCAATTCCGGCACCTTTCCCTACCACGCCTCCGTGGAAGCACGGACCAGCGAGCACCATGCCCTCGTTACCGGGTTTCGCGGCAGTGCCCATCAAAGAGTCTTTAGCACCAATCACGGCATCCACCCGACCCGCTAGCATATCCAAGTCTCGCGCTTCTGGGCTTTTGTATTGCCTTATGGATACACCCTTCAAATAGTGACTAGCAAACTCTACCGAGGTACCAGAGGAGAGTGTACCTACCGTTTTCCCGCTTAGCGCAATTTTAACCTCATCTAGGGCTTTTGTAGAAAGGGCCTCATCCATTAGAGATATCTTCCTATCATCAGCTGGCAACTTAGCTGCCAAATCACCGCCCTTCAGAGTGCCAAACGTATAACACAAGGCTGCATAAGGAATGGAAAAATCAATAACCAGCTCGCGCTTAGGAGTGATCGCCATATCATTGATAATGGCATCAAACTTACCGGCATTCAGTGCAGAAATCATGCTATCAAACGACTGAGCTGCAAATGTACACTTCACCTTCATGCGATTACAGAGATCATTCGCGAGATCAATCTCAAAACCAGCAAGTGTCCCATCAGGCTTAGTGTAATTCCAGGGAACAAAGCCACCCTCTGTCACGATTCGAATTTCCTTCGGAGGCGCGTCTTCCGCTGCAACTCCGAAACTTGCGCCCAACGTTGCTGCCAATATCGACGTAGCAAGTACCAGGCGTGCACATCCAGGAAAAGATTTTGTCATTATTTTAGCCTTCTTAGAGTAGTACCAGGGTGTTTTACAACTATCAAACTTATCCAGCAAGAAATTGTTTGAGTCGAACTGAACGCGTCCCACCGAATATTTCATCCGGGGTCCCCTCGTCCTTCACTAAACCTTGATCCATAAAAACCACTCGGCTAGACGCCTCCCGAGCAAAGCCCATTTCATGGGTAACTACAAGCATCGTCCGGCCCTCCTTCGCCAAACTCTTCATGACCCTCAGCACCTCACCGACCATCTCTGGATCTAGAGCTGAGGTTGGTTCGTCAAACAACATCAAAGCTGGACGCATTGCCAGTGCACGCGCGATGGCAACGCGTTGCTGTTGGCCTCCAGATAGGTGTGCCGGGTAGGCGTTTTCTTTGTTTGATATGCCGACTTTATCAAGCAGCTCCCTCGCCTCCTCCAAACACTCTTTTTTCGGACGGCGCTGTACGTACATAGGAGCCTCGATAATATTCTCGAGTACTGTTTTGTGCGACCAAAGGTTGAAGCTTTGAAATACCATCCCAACCTTTGAGCGAATCCTTTCTACCTGTTTATTATTATATTTCCTCGGCGCACTACCCCCACGAAATGAAATATCCAGGCGCTCACCAGCAACCACAATACTTCCCGCATCCGGAGTTTCAAGTAAATTTATACAGCGGAGTAGCGTCGACTTTCCCGACCCGGAGGAACCAAGTATTGAGACTACCTCGCCCTCCCGCGCTTGGAGCGAGATGCCTTTTAATACCTCTAAGCTTCCATATTGCTTACGAATATCCGTCAACTCCACCGCAGCAGGTGGGAGGAGATCATATACGTTACTCATGCTATTTTCTCCTTGATACTTGGAGAATGTTCAAAAACTGGCGGCCGCAAATTAGCGCTCAGCTTATATTCAGTCCAACGAACTACGCGCGTCATCATGTAGCTCATAGCGAAGTAAATTATCCCTGCAGATACATATACTTCAATCGGCCGATATGTCTGCGAAGCAATTGTAGTAGCTATACCTGTGACATCCATAAGTGTCACCAGGGACGCAAGGGCTGTCGCTTTCACCATAGCTATGAGTTCATTTCCATAAGCAGGAAGTGCTTGCCTCATTGCGAGCGGAGCGATGATCCTCCGCATCCTCATTAACCGAGACATTCCGCAAGCGGATGCAGCTTCAAGCTCTCCGCGACTTACAGATTTCAATCCCCCACGAATAATTTCCGCAGCATATGGAGAGGTATTAATCGTCAGAGCCAAAAGAACGCACCAAAATGGCTCACGAAGAAATGGCCAAAACACACTCCCGCGAACAACCGCGAACTGGCTTACCCCATAGTAAATTATAAATAGTAGAACCAGTAGGGGAACGCTTCGAAATAGCTGAACATAGAACCATGCAATAGCTCTCACCAACCTAAAAGAGGAGAGACCTAATAGAGCAACTACAAAACCTAGGAGCCCACCCAAAACAACACTGATAACAGCAAGCCCAATCGTAAGTGGTAGCCCAGGTAACAACTGAATGAATGTTTCATAGATAAACTGGAAGTCCATCACGCTCTCCCTAACAGGTTAAGTGAGTGGCGTCGCTCAACACGCTGAATCGCTAATGTCGAGCCCGTACACAGGATGAAGTAAATCAGCGCAGCTGCCAGGTAAAAATCAAACGGTAACCGAGTAGAGCCGGCGCCTACCTGAGCTTGTCGCATCAGTTCAGCCAACCCTGTCACTGATAGCAGAGAGGACTCCTTCAAAGCGCTGAGCCAGACGTTACCTAACCCTGGTAGCGCATGTCGTAACGTTAATGGCGCCACGATTCTTCGAAAGCGCAAATACCGCGGCATACCGCATGCGACGGCAGCTTCGATTTCGCCTTTATAGACTGCGTTAAACCCGCCTCTCAACACTTCGGTCCCTTGCGCACCCGATGTGACTGCGATCGCAATAGTACCGGCCAAGAAAGCAGGAAAGCTGGCGAAGCCGGACGAACCAAACAGAGGTTGGAACCAAGTGAGAACCGCGCTACCGCCAAAGTAAATTACATAGATAATCAGCAAGTCCGGTAGACCGCGAATTACAGTAGTGTAGGCTCCCGCAATGTCTGAAAAAGGCCTACGATTGGACACTTTGGCCCAAGCCCCGAATGTGCCAACAACCATGCCAAGCAGCATCCCGCAAATGGCCACAGCGAGCGTCACTGCTGCGCCGTGCAGTAGTGTCATACCCCAGCCGTTTGGGCCGAACCCAACGACCTCTAAAAAGCTAACTTCGTTCATGGCGGTTATGTCCTGTTAGATGACCGGATTTGCTAATTTGTCTTCGCGCATTGGACGCGATGACGCGGCGCACCTGAGAGGCTAGATTTCTAGCCCATAGATGTCTCTGGCAGCAGCCTCTGAAATCCGTTCTTCCTTCAGGTCACGGATCACCAATTCGCGCGACCGAAGTCTCGGATCACCGAAACCACCTCCTCCTGCTGCAACCATTCCCACTGCTTGACCTGCCTGAAGCACACTCTTACGGCGATCGAGTGGTGGAGCGCCGTCTGGCATCTCGACCCGGGCGGGAGCACCGCTATGTCCACTGAAAAGACCGTACGGAGGCAACCGGGTATTCGTACCACCAGCGGAAATGTTCGCAACATGATCCAGCACCCTCACGCGCCGTCTCATCGTCATTCCGCCGCGAAATTTTCCGGGGCCTCCCGAGTCCTGCATAAGCTCATAGCACTCGACCATAACCGGGTGTTCCGTCTCTAGTGCTTCAATGGGTAAGTTCGCAGTGTTAGTTGTATTAACCTGGACTCCATCAAGCCCATCTTTACCTGCGCGCGCTCCCATTCCGCCGCCCTGCATTTCGTTATATACATAGAATTTGCCGGTTCGTGGATGCAGGCCACTGGTTGTAAGCAGAATGCCTCCCGTAGATGCAGCAGCTATACGCTCCGGCAACACCGGGGAAAAAGCAGCGAAAATCATGTCCACCAGACGCATGGCGATATCAGTTCGACTATAAACAGCGGCAGGCGCTGTCGAATTCAACACACTTCCCACAGGAGCCGAAATGTGGATTGGCCTTTGAAATCCCGAGTTCGCCGGGATTTCAGGATCGATCAATGCTTTGACTGCAAAAAAGACCGTTGCCTGAAGGGCGGTAAACACCATATTGATAGGCGCACGGACTTGGGCCGGAGCGTCCGGAAACTCAAGGAACAAGTCGTCTCCCTGGACAGTAGCTCGCACCTTCAGGTCCAATATTTCGTCAATCAGATTCGTGTCAAACTCATGCTGAAACTCATATACGCCATCTGGAATCTGAGCAATACCGGCACGTGTTCGACGTTCCGTATAGTTCAGAATCTCTTTAGAAACTTCAGCAACAAGTTTACTGCCATAGCGTTTGCACAGATCCTGTAAGCGTTGGACACCAAGGCGATTGGCAGCCATCTGAGCGCGGAAGTCACTTTTACGCTCATGGGGCACTTGGCAATTGAGCAGAATGAGATCCATCACGTCATCTTGGAGGGTCCCTTCTTTGTAAAGTCGCACCGGAGGGATACGAAGCCCCTCCTGAAAGATGTGAGCGTGACCGCGATCCACAAAATCCGAATGGTGAGCGAGGTTGGCAACCCATCCAACCATTTCGTCCTCGATGAACACCGGCTCCATCAAGACAATATCATTCAGATGCGTCCCACCCCCCGTGTACGCATCATTACCTATGAATACATCACCTGGACGAACTGTTGACATATCGTGGTGTTCAAGCACGTATGCGACGATACCCAGCAGTGAACCCAGGTGAATAGGAATGTGCTCAGCTTGGGCAATTGTGTTCCCGGCGGTGTCGAACAGCGCGGCTGAGCAGTCCTGACGTTCCTTGATGTTCGTAGAGTATGCAGATCGAATAACTGCCTTACCCATCTCTTCCGCAATGGTTGAAAGCGCACTCCCAATGACGGCAACGGTAACTGGATCAAGCTTCACAGCGTACTGATTTTCCGACTGCAAGACAGATGTCGATTTATTGAGGTTCATACACGCTCCTCGATAATCAGATTGAGGTAAGAATCGACACTCGCAATCTGGCCGGGAAGAACCAGCGTCGTTGAGTCCATTTGATTGATAATCGCGGGACCGTCAATGACATGTCCTGGTCCCAGCTTCTCTCTGGCGTACAGGGGACACAACGTAAACCCTCCGGATTCAGGAATCCAAACGTCCCGAACCTCATCGACAGCATCTTCAACTCTAGAGAGCGCTACCGGCTGGGCTTGAAATTTTGCTTTTTCTACTCGCCCCACAGCAGCAACCCGAAGTGTTGTCACTTGGACTGGCTCTGTCGTCGCGATGTATCCGTAGGCGAGAAGGTGGGCATCCTCAAATGCTCGGCGTAACGTCTCAATCGTGTCGCAGTCAAATTTACCTACCGGGCAAGGTACGGCTAACTCAAAACCTTGACCTCCGTAGCGCATGTCCAGGGAACGTTCGAGGCTACGGCGCTCCCCTTCAATCTCCTCTTCTTCAAACCAGCAGGCAATATTTTCTTCTAACTCTGCGAAACCTGCTTCCAGGCTTATGCAGCTGCTTTCTTTGAGAGGAAGCAGGCGCGTCAATGATGTGGACGTGCGCAGATCGGTCAACAACAATCCCAGCGCACACATAACCCCTGGATACTTGGGAATGACAATTTTCGGCATATCGAGCGCACGCGCCAATCGCGAGGCATGGATGGGGCCGGCACCACCGAAGGCAAACATTGCATAGTCGCGAGGGTCGTGTCCGCGCTCAACAGATACCACTCGGATAGCCTTTGCCATGTTGGCAATCACCACGCTGATAATACCTTGCGCAGTTTCCATTACGCCCAATCCGAGCCGCTCTCCAAGTCTCGCAATAGCCACTTTGGCTTTCGCCTGATTGACACCTAGACGGCCATTGAGCAAAGCAATCGGGTTCAGAATTTGGAGGACGACGTTTGCGTCGGTCACAGTCGGCTCATCGTCGTTTCCGCGGTCAAAGCAGATAGGTCCGGGGTCTGCAGCAGCACTACGCGGCCCAACTTGCAAAAGGCCACCTGCATCCACATATGCAATTGAGCCTCCACCAGCACCAACGGTGTTGATATCGAGCATAGGAAGCTTAAGCGAGTGGCCATGAACGACAGCCAGGTTCGAAATGCTCGGAGTACCGTCTTTGATAAGCGATACGTCCGTTGAGGTGCCCCCCATGTCAAACGTAATCAGATTATCGAACCCAGCTGTTTCCGCGATGGCAATAGTACCCATCACGCCCGCGGCTGGACCTGAAAGCACAGTCCTGGCCGGAAAACGCTGAGCAGATTCGGATGAAATAATCCCGCCATTGGATTGAGTAAGATGTACTGGTGATGCGACGCCGATCTCGTCAAGTCTCGGCTTCAGGCGTTGTAGATAGTCATTGATGACCGGCCCAAGGTAAGCATTCACAACGGTAGTGGAAAACCGTTCATATTCACGGAACTCCCGCGCCACTTCGTGCGAGAGGGTGATGTAGGCACCAGGAATCTCTTCTTCGACGATTCTTCTGGCGCGCAGTTCATGTTCTGGATTGACGTAGCTGAACAGAAAGCAGATCGCGATTGACCGAACGCCCTTAGCGCGCAGCTTCCGCGCAACAGCACGAACAGCATCTTCATCCAACTCTTGGAAGACAGCTCCATCAAACAAGATCCGCTCGCCCACCTCAAAGCACTTATCGCGTGAAACAATGGGCTTTGGCTTTTCTGTCTGCAAGTCGTAGAGCGAGTCCCGTTTCTGACGCCGCAACTCAAGAATATCGCGAAAACCTGCTGTCGTAATAAGACCCGTTTCCGCGCCTCTTCCCACGATGAGAGCATTGGTCGCGACTGTCGTACCATGACCAAAGTAATGGACATCCGCAGCGTGACCGGAAACCAGTGATGCTTCTTGCAACCCTTGTTCGACTGCGATCGCGATGCCCTTGGAGGGGTCCTGAGGGGTGCTGCTCACCTTCCAGACAGAGATTTCGCCTTTGATTTCATCAAACAGGCAAATGTCTGTGAAGGTGCCTCCAGAATCGACGCCAATGCGAAGGCGTAGACGGTCAGCGGTTGAGGCGAGCATAGATCGTGCGCTCCAAAAATTATTCTTATGTGTAGCGTTTTACGAGCGAAAGCCACTTGAATGAATTGTAACTATCTATACCACATTTGCAAGCATAAAATTATACATTCACGACGAAGGGACAGCCTGATTTGGCAGCTTGTATCAATTCGCATACTCACGCCTGGCAGGGGGCCAGAGCGGCGGTATCGCCAAACGCCGCTCAATATTCTGCATGAAGCGCGCACCAATCTCGGCAATAGCCACTCCGAGCATTCCTGATAAGGGACTCATCGCCACTGACCCGTGAGGCACTACTACATCTACGACAGCCGCTCCTACGGATTTGGCTGTGGTTTCACCTAGCTCGATCGTGCTGGAACTGCCCAGAATTGAACCATCTCAGCGATTAACCAGCGCTGCGCTCTTGATGACTGGATATGAACTGACGAAAACGATCCGTTGGCACCCCTTCGAACAGCTCGGCCGGGGTACCTTGGCAGTCGATCTTGCCGTCTTGCATAAACAACACACGATTCGAGACATTACGTGCGAAACCCATTTCATGCGTCACCACCAGCATCGTGCGCCCTTCTTCCGCTAACGACCGCATTACCCGTAGTACCTCCCCTACCAGCTCTGGGTCGAGTGCAGAGGTAGGTTCGTCGAACAGCATCACCTGGGGATTCATAGCCAATGCCCGCGCGATCGCCACCCGCTGTTGCTGGCCACCAGAAAGGTGTCCTGGATAAGAGTCGCGCCGATCATAAAGCCCCACCTTGTGCAACAATCTGTGAGCCTCCTCTATACATTCCGAACGTGAGTGCTTCAGCACGTGTAGGGGGCCTTCGATAACGTTCTGCAAAACGGTCATATGCGACCAGAGATTAAAACTCTGAAAAACCATGCCTAACTTGCTGCGAATCTTTTCGACCTGCCGAGCATGGCGCGGCGACTGGCCTCCATCACCGCGTCGCTTCATTTCGATGGTTTCACCATCTACCACGATTGAGCCTTCATCGGGTGTCTCTAGCAAATTAATACAACGAAGCAGCGTACTTTTGCCTGACCCACTGGCCCCAAGAATGGAGATTACGTCCCCCTTATGAGCATCCATCGATATTCCGTTCAGCACCTTGCTTGCGCCGAAAGCTTTATGAATATTTGATACTGACAAGGCTGCGCTGCGTTGAGAAATCATGACTAGCTCCGCTGAACTCAGGAGAAGAGAGGAGCATGGGCAAGTGTATTTCGCACCACTTGGAATACCCCATGCTCTCAATACCGTTGGAAACACTTCAAATGCACGCCCAAGGCAGTATTTGAAGACCAATCTATTACCGTCAGCTCGAAAGCATTGGCAGGTTCAGCCCCTGTTCCTTGGCGCAATCGATCGCGATCTGGTAGCCCGCGTCGGCATGGCGCATGACGCCGGTCGCCGGGTCGTTGTGCAAGACACGAGCGATACGCTCGGCCGCTTCGTCAGTACCGTCGCAGACAATCACCATGCCCGAGTGCTGGGAGAAGCCCATGCCGACGCCGCCGCCGTGGTGCAGGGAAACCCAGGTCGCGCCGCTCGCGGTGTTGAGCAGTGCGTTGAGCAGTGGCCAGTCGGATACGGCGTCGGAACCGTCCTGCATCGATTCGGTTTCACGGTTCGGGCTCGATACGGAACCTGAGTCCAGGTGATCCCGACCGATCACGATGGGCGCGGACAATTCACCGCTGCGGACCATTTCGTTGAACGCCAGGCCGAGCTTGGCGCGCAGACCCAGGCCAACCCAGCAGATACGTGCCGGCAGACCCTGGAAGCTGATGCGCTCGCGGGCCATGTCCAGCCAGTTGTGCAGGTGCGCGTCGTCCGGGATCAGTTCCTTGACCTTGGCGTCGGTCTTGTAGATGTCTTCAGCGTTGCCCGACAGTGCAGCCCAGCGGAACGGGCCGATACCACGGCAGAACAGCGGACGGATGTAGGCCGGTACAAAGCCTGGGAAGTCGAATGCGTTTTCCACGCCTTCTTCCTGAGCCATCTGACGGATGTTGTTGCCGTAGTCGAAGGTCGGGATGCCCATTTTCTGGAAATCCAGCATCGCTTTAACGTGCACAACCATCGATTGCTTGGCCGCCTTGACCACCGCAGCCGGCTCGGTCTTGGCGCGAGCGCGGTATTCTTCCCAGGTCCAGCCGGCTGGCAAGTAACCGTTCAGAGGGTCGTGAGCGCTGGTCTGGTCGGTAACCATATCCGGGCGCACACCACGACGCACCATTTCCGGCAGGATTTCAGCGGCGTTACCCAGCAGGGCGATTGAAATCGCTTTGCCTTCTTTGGTGTATTTTGAAATGCGGGCCAGCGCGTCGTCGAGGTCGGTGGCTTGCTCATCGACATAGCGGCTGCTCAGGCGGAAATCGATGCTCACTTGTTGGCATTCGATGTTCAGCGAGCAAGCCCCGGCCAGAGTTGCCGCCAGAGGTTGAGCACCACCCATGCCGCCCAGACCTGCGGTCAGGACCCAGCGACCTTTCAAGTCATTGTTGTAGTGTTGGCGACCGGCTTCAACGAAGGTTTCGTAGGTTCCCTGGACGATGCCTTGGCTGCCAATGTAGATCCAACTGCCAGCTGTCATCTGGCCGTACATGGCCAGGCCTTTGGCGTCGAGTTCGTTGAAGTGCTCCCAACTCGCCCAGTGTGGCACCAGATTGGAGTTGGCGATCAGTACGCGCGGGGCGTTGGTGTGGGTCTTGAACACGCCGACCGGCTTGCCGGATTGCACCAGCAGGGTCTCGTCGTCGTTCAGGTTGGTCAGGCTTTCAACGATCTTGTCGTAGCATTCCCAGTTACGTGCCGCGCGACCAATGCCACCGTAAACCACCAACTCCTTAGGGTTCTCGGCGACTTCCGGGTCGAGGTTGTTCATCAGCATGCGCAGCGGCGCTTCGGTCAGCCAAGATTTAGCGGTTAGCTGGTTACCACGTTGTGCACGGATAACAACGTCGCGGAATTTGCTATTGGACACGGTTCAACTCCTGTGCGCTTGTTTGTTTGAACAGGAGTGATGTGAAGGGCGCACTTACATCATCCTGTATATACAGGCTGATGCAAGCCAAGGGCCAGAGAGACTCTACGTGTATAATTATTTTCAGAAAATGAAATAAAAACCTATAAATCAATGAGATATGATTTCTAGTAAATTTTTAACGGCTAACTTTTTCCAGCTTCTGATGAGCTGACGTGCAAAAGCTCGGCGAAATATGTAACCAAACTACTCACCACCAGGCCTAAGACAACAAAAAAACGGAGTGATGGGTAACTCGGTTACTACACTGATCGATCTGACAGGTTTAGATATCGTTATCGATTCGTTTTTACATAATTTCATACATGTCCGCGACGCGACTCTCCCTTGGAGGGTTTCTGATGGCCATCGCATACAGCATTGGTGTACTGAGGACCTGGAGGAGCCGGCTACGATAGCGCGGTGTCGGCATATCCATGATGACTGATAAACCAGCGATCGCTGGCAAGCCAGCTACAGGTCTGCTTCCCGGACAGATAATCACCCGAACAGCCAATACCCCAGAAACGTCAGCCCCACTACCGCCAACACCGGGCGCATCGCGCCCGGATCAACCAATCGCCTGAATGCCGCCTTATGCCTGGTCTTCCTTCTCGGTGAACAGGTCACTGAACAGCATGCTCGACAGGTAACGCTCACCGGAATCCGGCAGGATCACCACGATGGTCTTGCCCTGCATTTCCGGGGTCTCCGCCAGGCGCACCGCGACAGCCATGGCCGCACCGCAGGAGATACCGCACAAAATCCCTTCTTCCTGCATCAAGCGCAGGGCCATAGCCTTGGACTCGTCGTCGCTGACCAGTTCGACCCGGTCCACGATCGACAGATCGAGGTTTTTCGGCACAAAACCGGCACCAATACCCTGGATCTTGTGCGGGCTCGGCTTGATCTCTTCACCGGCCAGCGCCTGGGTGATCACCGGCGAGACGGCAGGCTCCACGGCCACCGAGATAATCGGTTTGCCCTGGGTATTCTTGATGTAGCGCGAAACGCCAGTGATGGTTCCGCCTGTTCCGACACCGGCCACCAAAACGTCGACCGCACCGTCGGTGTCGTTCCAGATTTCCGGCCCGGTGGTCTTTTCATGGATGGCCGGGTTGGCCGGATTATCGAACTGTGCCGGCATGAAGTATCGGGATGGATCCCCAGCGACAATTTCGCCGGCCTTCTCGATGGCACCTTTCATGCCCTTGGCCGGTTCGGTCAGCACCAGTTCGGCGCCCAGGGCCTTGAGCACTTTGCGTCGCTCGATACTCATGGACGCCGGCATGGTCAGCATCAACTTGTAACCACGGGCGGCGGCTACGAAGGCCAGGCCAATACCGGTGTTGCCGGAGGTCGGTTCGACAATGGTCATGCCAGGCTTGAGTTTGCCGGTGCTTTCGGCATCCCAGATCATGTTCGCGCCGATCCGGCACTTGACTGAGTAACCCGGGTTACGCCCTTCGATCTTGGCCAGGATGGTCACGCCGCGCGGGGCGATGCGATTGATCTGCACCAGCGGTGTATTGCCGATGGAATGGGCGTTGTCTGCGTAAATGCGGCTCATGGCTGGGTCCTTACTACAGCATTTGATAAGCGCACAAAGGTATGCCTGTTACCTGTAGTCGTCCAGTCAGGTCGAACGTCCAGTTGTTACAGGAGTCAATGGCTTTAGATCGCCAGAGATTTGCCACCATGAAACGTCGATACAGTTGGCCCCTATGGACCTTCGCCGGCCTGATTGTGCTGCTGATTGCCCTGCATTTCGCGCTGCCCTATCTGGTGCGCGACTACCTCAACGACCGCCTCGCGGACATGGGTGATTACCGCGGCCAGATCACCGATGTGGACCTGGCCCTGTGGCGCGGCGCCTACAAAATCAATGGCTTGAAGATCGTCAAGGTCGACGGCAAGGTGCCGGTTCCGTTCGTCGATGCACCGTTGATCGACCTCTCGGTCAGCTGGCACTCACTCTGGCATGACCATGCGGTAGTGGCCGAGGTGACATTCGTCCGGCCTGAAGTGAATTTCGTCGACGGTGGCGCCAACAAACAGAACTCTCAAACCGGCCAAGGCACCGACTGGCGCGCCCAGTTGGGCAAATTGCTGCCGATCACCCTGAACGAAGTAAAGATCGATGACGGCAAGATCAGTTTTCGCAATTTCAATTCCAAACCTGCGGTGAACATGAACGCCACCAAGGTCGATGCGAGCATTTACAACCTGACCAATGTCGTCGATACCGAAGGCAAACGTGACGCACGCTTCGAAGGCAAAGCCCTGTTGCTGGGGCACGCACCACTTGAAACAAGCGCCACTTTCGACCCGCTGAGCAATTTCGAAGACTTCGAGTTTCGCCTGCGCGCCCGGGACATCGAACTCAAACGGTTGAACGACTTCGCAGCGGCCTATGGCAAGTTCGACTTCAACGCCGGCCACGGCGACGTGGTGATCGAAGCGCAGGCGAAAAAAGCCAGGTTAACGGGCTATATCAAGCCGCTGTTGAAAGACGTCGATGTGTTCAACTGGCAGCAGGACGTGGAAAACAAAGACAAAGGGATATTCCGATCCATTTGGGAGGCCATAGTCGGGGGCTCTGAAACCGTGCTGAAGAACCAGGGCAAGAATCAGTTTGCCACCCGCGTCGAACTGAAAGGCAACGTACATCGGCAAGATATCAGCGCATTCCAGGCGTTTTTGCAGATTTTACGTAATGGTTTCATCCAGGCATTCAATGCACGGTATGAGAATCCCAAGCCGGATGCCGGCTGAGTCAGGATGTGACGCTCCATTCAGAGACTGAATAAGCCGTCTGCGTTCACAGTCGACCGGGCAGCGCGTTATAGTCGGGGCTGACATTTTATTGCGCCCCGCCCTGCCTTTTCAGGTCGGCGTTACCGTTCGAGGATTAGCAGATGAAGTTCGAAGGCACCCAGGCCTACGTCGCCACCGATGACCTGAAGCTGGCGGTGAATGCCGCCATCACCCTGGAGCGGCCATTGCTGGTCAAGGGCGAACCAGGCACCGGCAAGACCATGCTCGCCGAGCAACTGGCCGAATCCTTTGGCGCCAAGCTGATCACCTGGCACATCAAGTCCACCACCAAGGCTCACCAGGGCCTGTACGAGTACGACGCGGTCAGCCGCCTGCGCGATTCGCAACTGGGCACGGAAAAGGTCCACGACGTTCGCAACTACCTGAAAAAGGGCAAGCTCTGGGAAGCCTTCGAATCCGAAGAGCGGGTGATCCTGCTGATCGATGAAATCGACAAGGCCGACATCGAATTCCCCAACGACCTGCTGCAAGAACTCGACAAAATGGAGTTCTACGTTTACGAGATCGACGAGACCATCAAGGCCAAGAAGCGTCCGATCATCATCATTACCTCCAACAACGAGAAAGAGCTGCCGGACGCATTCCTGCGCCGCTGCTTCTTCCACTACATCGCGTTCCCGGATCGCACGACCATGCAGCGGATCGTCGACGTGCATTACCCGGACATCAAGAAAGACCTGGTCAGCGAAGCGCTGGACGTGTTCTTCGACGTGCGCAAGGTGCCGGGCCTTAAGAAAAAACCATCGACCTCAGAGCTGGTGGACTGGCTGAAGCTGCTGATGGCCGACAACATCGGCGAAGCGGTCCTGCGCGAACGCGATCCGACCAAGGCCATCCCGCCGCTGGCCGGCGCCTTGGTGAAGAACGAACAGGACGTGCAATTGCTTGAGCGCCTGGCGTTCATGAGCCGTCGCGGCAGTCGTTGATCATCCGGGGCAAAGACCATGCTGCTCAACCTGTTCAATGAAATGCGCGCAGCCAAGGTGCCGGTCTCGGTGCGTGAGCTGCTGGACCTGATCAACGCGCTGAAACAGCGCGTGACCTTCGCCGACATGGACGAGTTCTATTACCTGTCCCGGGCGATCCTGGTGAAGGACGAAAAGCATTTCGACAAATTCGATCGAGCGTTCGGGGCCTATTTCAACGGCCTGGAAAAACTCGATGATCACTTGCAGGCGCTGATCCCCGAAGATTGGCTGCGCAAGGAGTTCGAGCGTTCACTGACCGACGAAGAGCGCGCGGCGATCCAGTCCCTTGGGGGCCTGGACAAGCTGATCGAAGAGTTCAAGAAGCGCCTGGAAGAACAGAAGGAACGCCATGCCGGTGGCAACAAGTGGATCGGCACCGGTGGTACCAGCCCGTTCGGTTCCGGCGGTTTCAACCCCGAAGGCATTCGGGTCGGCGATGCCGGCAAGCGTCAGGGCAAGGCAGTCAAGGTCTGGGACCAGCGCGAGTACAAGAACCTCGATGACACCGTCGAGCTGGGCACGCGCAATATCAAGGTCGCCCTGCGCCGCCTGCGCAAGTTCGCCCGCCAGGGCGCGGCCGAAGAGCTGGACATCGATGGCACCATCGACCACACCGCCAAAGATGCCGGTTTGCTGAATATCCAGATGCGGCCGGAGCGGCGTAACACCGTCAAGCTGTTGCTATTGTTCGATATCGGCGGCTCGATGGACGCTCACGTGAAGATCTGCGAAGAGCTGTTCTCGGCCTGCAAGACCGAGTTCAAGCACCTGGAGTACTTCTACTTTCACAACTTCATTTATGAATCGGTGTGGAAGAACAACATGCGCCGCACCTCCGAGCGCACCTCGACCATGGACCTGCTGCACAAGTACGGTGCCGACTACAAAGTGATTTTCATCGGTGACGCCGCGATGGCGCCCTACGAAATCACCCAGGCAGGCGGCAGCGTCGAGCACTGGAACGAAGAAGCCGGTTACGTGTGGATGCAGCGGTTCAAGGAGAAGTACAAGAAGCTCATCTGGATCAACCCGTACCCGAAAGACACCTGGGGCTATACCTCGTCGACCAATATCGTGCGGGACTTGATCGATGACCAGATGTATCCCCTGACCCTTCGCGGGTTGGAGGAAGGGATGCGGTTTTTATCCAAATAGGAATGTATTGCCGGTAAGGGCCTCTTCGCGAGCAAGCCCGCTCCCACATTTACTCTGTGCCTTGCACAACGCCAATGTGGGAGCCGGGCTTGCTCCGGAGCGCGTTCCGACGATGCTATTAGCGGTTCTGAAACCTGCGCAAATATTCAATCTGCTCGCGATACGCCACCTCCTGCACCACCGGGCGCAGCCGCACCTGCTTACCCGGCAGGCATTGCGCCAAGCGCGCCAGCGCCAACGGCGTCAACGCCCCCAGACGCGGATAGCCACCAATGGTCTGCCGATCATTGAGCAGGACGATCGGTTGCCCGTCCGGCGGTACCTGAACCGCACCCAGCGGGATGCCTTCGGAAATCATCGGCTTGCCCTGATACTGCAGCGCAGGGCCCAAGAGACGAATGCCCATGCGGTCGGCACGGCTGTCCAGACTCCAGGTGCTGTTGAACGCATCGAACAGACTCTGCCCGCTGAACTCGCCGATTTGCGCCCCCAGCACCAGGTCCAGCGGTGTATCCAGGTTCAGGTCCGGTCGCTGATCTGCCGGTACATCGCGCAGCAGCATCAGCGGATTCCCCGAATAGCTCAACGAAGCACCTTGGCTCAATGGACGACCCATGCCATCCAGCCCCCCCAGTTCTTCGCGGACCACGGTGGCGCTGCTGCCCAACACCTTCGGTGCGGCAAAACCACCCGGCGCGGCCAGATAGGCTCGGGCCCCAAGCAATGGTTGAGTGAATTGCAAACGCTGGCCCTTGTGCAGTCTGAAACTGCGCCATGGCGCCAACGCTTCGCCATCGACCTGCGCGCCCAGATCCGCTCCGGCCAGTGCCAGCAGACATTCGTCTTCGGCCACCAGGGTCAGCCCGCCGAGGGTGATTTCGATCACCGCTACATCCAGTGCATTGCCCAGCAGCCAATTGGCCCAGGCCATCGAGCACCAATCGACCGCCCCGCCCTGGGTCACCCCCAGGTGCCGCACGCCAAAACGCCCCGCATCCTGCAACAAGCAAAGTGGCGTGCTCGCTTCAATACTCAGACGGCTCATGCCTGGGCCTCCAATGGCGTGTCATCCCCGCCCAGATTGATGAACTCGGCGTGGCCGACCGCTTCGAAGCGCACCGTGTCGCCCGGCTGCATCAGGCTGTAGCCATCGCGGTGGCGGTCGAACAATCTGGCCGGGGTGCGACCGATCAGGTTCCAGCCCCCGGGGGATACCACCGGATAGGCCGCCGTTTGTCGTTCGGCGATGCCGACGCTGCCGGCTGCGACTTTCTTGCGGGGCGTGTTCAGACGCGGCGCGGCGAGGACCTCCTCCACCAGTCCCATGAACGCGAACCCCGGCGCAAAGCCCAGGGCGAAAACCTGATACTCACGCTCGCTATGACGGCGGATCACCTCATCCACCGTCAAGCCGCTGCGCTGCGATAACAGGCTCAGCTCCGGGCCGACGCTCGGGTCGTACCACACCGGCAGCACATGGCAAGCGCCGCGCTTTCTGGCATTGGGCGAAAGATCGATCAATGCCTGGGCGATCAACTCCCGGGCCTGGGACGGGCTCAATCCGCTCAGGTCAAAGTGCACCATCAAGGTGGTGTAAGAAGGCACCAGATCGATCAAATGCCCGGCAAACGCACTGCGCAGGCTTTCGCTGGCAGCGAGCATCCACGGCATGTTGGCTTCGGCGATTTCATCGAACAGGCGCACCATCAGGCAATCGAGCGCTACGACTTCAACCCGCAGTTTCATGAGGCGCTCGGCTGATTCAAGGCTGCACGGATACGTTGCACGGCGGCGACCGAACCGGCGTTGTCGCCGTGCACGCAAAGGGTGTTGGCCTGCAAGTGCAAAGCGCTGCCGTCACTGGCGGTGAGATGATCGCCACGGGCAATGATCAGTGCCTGTTCGACGACTTGCTCGGGATCATGATGCACTGCTCCCGGCAATTGTCGCGACAGCAACCTGCCGGCGCTGTCATAGCCGCGATCGGCAAAGGCTTCGAACCACAGGGTCACGCCATACTCCTCGCCCAACTGCCGGGCGGCGCTATTGTCGGCAGTGGCCATCAACATCAACGGCAGGCTACGGTCATAGGACGCTACAGCCTGGAGCACCGCGCGCAATTGCGCCGGGTTGGCCATCATGTCGTTGTACATCGCGCCGTGGGGTTTGACGTAGCTCACCCGACCGCCCTGGGCCCGGCAAATGCCGTCGAGGGCGCCGATCTGGTAATGCAGAATGTCCTGCAGTTCCTGGGCGCTGTAGGTCATGGACCGACGGCCGAACCCGACCAGATCCTGATAGGCCGGATGCGCGCCGATTTGCACGCCGTGGCTCAGGGCCAGGCTGACAGTCTTGCGCATGACGCCCGGGTCACCGGCATGGAAGCCGCAGGCGATGTTGGCGCAGTCGATGAAGGGCATCACCTCGGCGTCCAGACCCATGGTCCAACTGCCGAAACTCTCGCCGATGTCACAGTTCAATAGCAGGCGGCTCACAGTGAACACTCCTGTAGGTTTTATTCTTCTTCGCTGTAATGCATCTACCGCGCAGGTTATCAGTTACTGAGCGTCCAGTTGCTTGCCACGGGTTTCCGGCAGGCTGAGTGCCGCCAGAATCACCACGCCGTAGGAAACCGCCGCGAACGCGCCGATCCCCACGCTCAATGGCACCGTCTGGCTGAGCAAGCCAATCAGCAACGGGAACAGCGCCGCCAGCGCCCGGCCGATGTTGTAGCAAAAACCCTGCCCCGAACCGCGAATCCGCGTAGGAAACAGTTCGGTCAGAAACGCGCCCATGCCGCTGAAGATCCCCGAGGCAAAGAAGCCCAGCGGGAAGCCCAGCCACAGCATGACGCCGTTGCTCACGGGCAATTGCGTATACAGCAGGACGATGGTGAACGAGCCGACCGCGAACAGGATGAAGTTCTTTTTGCGCCCAAGGATGTCAGTCAAATACGCACTGATGACATAGCCAACGTAGGAACCGATGATCACCATCGCCAGATAACCGCCGGTGCCGAGTACGCTCAAGCCGCGTTCGTTCTTCAGGAAAGTCGGCAACCAGGAGGTGATCGCGTAGTAGCCACCCAGAGCACCCGTGGTCAATAACGAGGCGCGGAACGTGGTGAAGAGCATGCCGGGGGCGAAGATCTCGTAGAACTTCGAGGGATTGCTCGGTGCTTCCTTGGCCTTGGCCTGGCGATAGATCTCCGGGTCCTTGACCAGGCGGCGAACGAAAATCACAAAAATCGCCGGCACGATCCCGAGAATGAACAGTGCGCGCCAGGCGTCTTCCGGTGGCAGCAGCGAGAACAACACTGCATACAGAATCGCCGTCAGCCCCCAACCCAGCGCCCAGCCGGATTGCACCATGCCAACCGCCTTGCCGCGATCCTGGGCGCGAATCACTTCACCGATCAACACCGCACCGGCCGTCCATTCGCCACCGAAACCGAAGCCCATCAGGGTGCGCGCGATCAGTAACTGTTCGTAGTTCTGGGCGAAGCCGCAGAGGAAGGTAAAGAAGGCGAACCACAACACGGTCAGTTGCAAGGTGCGCACGCGACCGATGCGGTCGGAGAGAATCCCTGCCACCCAGCCACCGATGGCCGAAGCGATCAGCGTACTGGTGTGAATCAGCCCGGCCTCGCCGGTGGTGATGCCCCACATGGCAATCAGGGTCGGCACCACGAAGCTGAGCATCTGCGTGTCCATGCCGTCCAGGCCATAGCCGATCTTGCAACTCCAGAAGGTGCGGCGTTCCTGCTGATTGATGTTGCGATACCAGTCGAAGGGTCCAGGACGGGCGGTGGCTTTGGGGATGTCGAGGGTGTCGGGCGCACTCATGGCAAATCTCCGCGCATATTTTATTGGTATTGTTCTGAGCCCCGACGACGCCTATCGTGGGAACCGGATGCGTCGATTCTTGGATGTCCGGCCCCTTTGCGTCCAACTAATAAAACCCCGCCCCAGCCATAAGAAAACTTTATCCCCCGAGCTGATGACATGAACCTGAAGTTTCTAGAGACCTTCGTCTGGGTTGCCCGCCTCAAGAGTTTTCGCCTGACGGCAGACAAGCTTTTCACCACCCAGGCGTCGATTTCCAGCCGCATCGCAGTGCTCGAGGGCGAGCTTGGAGTGAAGCTGTTTCTGCGCGATTCCCGGGGCGTGAGCCTGACCCCCGAAGGCTTGAAAGTGCTCGATTATGCCGAGCGGATGCTGGACACCATGCAGGCGCTCAAACAGTCGATCGAGACCCGTTCGAGCAAGGCCGGACGGGTACGCATCGGCGTCATGGACACGGTGATCCACACCTGGCTCAGCCCTTTGGTGGCGCAGATGACCGACCACTACCCGCTGGTGGAAATCGAGCTGGTGGCCGATACCTCGCTCAACCTCTGCGATCAGCTGCAAAAAGGCTTTCTCGATGTGATCCTGCAAACCGATCTGTTGCGCCAGGAAAGCGTGCGCAGCCTGGAGCTGGCCAGCCACCCCATGGGCTGGATCGCCGCCAGCAATTCCCTGTACAACCGCGAGTACTCAGGCATCGCCGACCTGGCCGGTGAGCGCATCATCACCTACTCGAAAAACTCCCATCCGCATCAGGAAGTGCTCGCCCTGATGCAGGCCAACGGCGTCATGGCGCCGCGATTGAACTGCGTCAATTCGGTGTCGGCGATTACCCGGTTGTTGCGTGACGGTTTCGGCATTGGCGCATTGCCACCGGTGCTGGTCGCCGAGGAGCTGGCACGGGGGGAATTGTCCTTGCTGGACATCGACCAGCGACCGCCGGACCTGCAAGTGGTGGTGTCGTGGCGAGTGGGTGTGGAGTGGGTCGAGGAGATTGTGGCGTTGTGTCAGCAGGTGCTTGAAGACTATGCGCAGAAGATGGGTGACGCTTACGTCACCTTGAGCAAACCTGCGGCCAGCTGAAAGCTAAAGATCGCAGCCTCGTTGCACTCGACAGCTCCTACAGGGGATCGCGTTTTCTGTAGGAGCTGTCGAGTGCAACGAGGCTGCGATCTGTTGATCTTTTTACAACCCGCGCAAATCCCGCTCTTCGATCGGCCGGCTCTGGCGCAGGCGCTTGCCGCCCAGCACCACCCAGTCGATCAGGCGGAACAGGCACTCCAGGCCGAACGACAGCAGCAACGCACCGCTCATGCCCCAGATCATCGCCTCGGGTGTCAGCAGAATTTGGTAGCTGTAGCCGTTCCAGGTCTCCTTGCGAATATCCGGGTCGGCGGCCAGGACCACTTGCAGGACACGGATGTACCAAGGTCCCTGCATCGCCTGGAACTGCTTGTCCAGCGCCACCTGGCGGGTCAGCAGATTGCTCAGGCTGTCGGCATCGCTGCGAAAGATCGGGTCGTCGCTGGCGCGGTAATGGGCGACCAGGGCCTGCATGTCACCCTTGAAGAACTGATTGGCCGTGCCCTGAAAACCGCTCAAGCCGGTTTGCGCCTCGATCAGGTGCGCTTCGACCCGCTTGGCGTAATCGCTGATGAACCCCGGCACCTGGACACCGATCAACAGGCCCGCCGCAAACAACACCAGCCGTAGATAACTGAGCAACATGGGAGATCCTTATTCGGTCCGGCCCTGGCTGACGCATTCGCCGCGTCGCCACAGGCTCCATTGACCCGGTTCGTAGCGAGTCCAGGTTTCGTTTTCGGTCAGGGGTTCGGTGGCGATCACCGTGACCACGTCGTTGGGCGTGGTTTCGGCCTGAAAGTCGACAATCACGTCGACATCCTTCAAGCGTGCCGGGCCGAATGGAGCGCGGCGCGTGATCTGCGCCAGCTTGGTCGAGCAATAGCAGAACAGCCAGTCACCGTCACTGAGCAGGCAGTTGAACACGCCTTTACTGCGGTATTCGGCGCAGGCCGCCACCAGGTCCGGCAGCAATTGTTCGACCTCGACCGGCTCGGGGAACGCTGCACGCACGCGGTTGAGCAAGTCGCAGAATGCCGCTTCGCTGTCGGTATCGCCAACGGGGCGGTAGAAACTGGCGGCCGGCTGGAAGTCCGCCAGTTGGCCGTTATGGGCGAAACACCAGTTGCGCCCCCACAGCTCACGGACGAACGGATGGGTGTTGGACAGGCAGACCTTGCCGACGTTGGCCTGGCGGATATGCCCGATCACCACTTCGCTCTTGATCGGATAACGCTGTACCAGATTGGCGACTTCCGACTCGCAGCTCGCGGCCGGGTCCTGGAACAGGCGCAGCCCGCGGCCTTCGTAGAAGGCGATGCCCCAACCATCGCGGTGCGGGCCTGTGCGGCCACCGCGCTGCATCAGCCCGGTGAAGCTGAACACGATATCGGTCGGGACATTGGCGCTCATGCCCAATAACTCACACATGCTCGGATTCTCGATGAAGGCAGGGCAAGGTTACAAACGCGGTTCGACTCGCATACGCTGGGGATTGGCCGGCACAGGCGCACGACCGTAACGATCGTCGCCGGCACCGCCGAACGGTTGATCATTTTCCCGGTCTTCGGCGCGGGCGGCGGCGTTGGCGGCCGCTGCCTGTTCCTTGCGGGCATTGGCAGCACGCTCGATCGGAAAGCGGATCGCGACAAACACCAGGTAGATTGCGAACGCGATCATGCCGTACATGAACAGATCGGAAATCGCCCGCCAAGCGTTGTTGCCGACCTTGAACAACAGATCAAGGGCAGTGATGGCAATCGATGGAGCGACCTTGGCCTTGACCGGGTCGATGATGGTCGGGCTGAACAGCAGCACGGCGACCAGCAAACGCAACGGCTCACGCAGCCAACGCCACATCCAGCGGGTGATGCGCATCCACACCAACAGGCAGCCTATGGCGGCGAAGGCGTAGAGGCCCCAGGCAATCAGATAGTCGTTCTCGGTCATGGTGTCCATGGCAAGGCAGGCAAAGAGGCGCTTATGATAACGGCTTTTCGCCCTTCAGGCTGCCCAAATCCAGCCAGCAACGTGCCTCACCCTGTGGGAGCGGGCTTGCTCGCGAAAGCGGTGTGTCAGAAAACATAGTCTCGACTGACACCCCCTCTTCGCGAGCAAGCCCGCTCCCACAGGGGGTGATGCCCTTATTTCGTATACTGTCCGAGAGTCCACCATGCCCCTATCCGCCACCCTTTGCGACGCTCCGATTGCCCACAAGACTGAAGGCTCCGATCCCTACGCCTGGCTGCAGGAGCGCGACACCGATGCCGTGCTCGACTACCTCAAGGCCGAAAACGCCTATCAGGAAGCACAAACCGCCGACCAGGCCGCATTGCGCGAGACCCTGTTCGAAGAGATCAAGGGCCGGATTCTCGAAACCGACCTGTCCCTGCCCTCGCCTTGGGGGCCGTACCTGTATTACACGCGCACCACCGCGGGCGACGAATACGCCCGGCACTACCGCTGCCCGCGCCCGGCAGATGACAGCCTGACCCTCGACGAAAGCCGGGAACAGCTGTTGCTCGACCCGAACGCACTGGCCAATGGCGGTTTCTTTTCCCTTGGGGCGTTCAGCATCAGTCCCGATCACCAGCGCCTGGCCTACAGCATCGACTCCAGCGGCGAGGAGATCTACACGCTGTTCGTGAAGGAGTTGTCCGACGGGCGTGTCAGCGAACTGGAGTTCCAGGACTGCGACGGCAGCATGACCTGGGCCAATGACAGCCTGACCCTGTTTTTCGGCGAACTGGACGACACCCATCGCCCGCACAAGCTGTACCGCTATCGCCTCGATGGCACTGCGGCCGAAGAAGTGTTCCATGAACCCGATGGCCGTTTCTTCATGCATTGCTATCGCTCCAGCTCCGAGCAGCAATTGCTGCTGTCCGTGGGCAGCAAGACCACCAGTGAAGTCTGGGTGCTCGACGCCTCCCAGCCCCAGCAAGCCTTTACCTGCATTGCACCGAGGGTCGAAGATCACGAATACGACGTCGACCACGGTACGCTCGACGGTCAATGGACCTGGTTCATCCGCACAAACCGCGATGGCATCAACTTCGCCTTGTACACAGCCATTGATAACGGCGGCGCGCCGAGCGAGTCCGACTGGCAGAACCTGATCACGCACAGCAATACGGTGATGATCGATGGCGTCAGCCTCAATGCCGGCGCCATGACCCTGAGCCTGCGCATCGGCGGCCTGCCGATCATCGAGGTTCACCCCGAGGGTCTGCCGAGCTACCGCGTGCAACTGCCCGACGCTGCCTACAGCCTGCACGTGCAGAACAGCCTGGAGTTCCTCAGCGAGCGCATCCGCCTGCGCTATGAGGCATTGAACCGTCCGGCGCAGATCCGCCAGCTCGACCTGGTGACGGGCGAGCAGCAAGTCCTCAAGCAAACGCCGGTGCTCGGTCCGTTCGATGCCGACGCCTACGTCAGCCAGCGCCTGTGGGCGACCGCGCCGGACGGTACGCAAGTGCCGATCAGTCTGGTGATCAAGCGTGAGAACCTCGGCAAACCGGTACCGCTGTACCTCTATGGCTACGGCGCTTACGGCGAAAGCCTCGACCCGTGGTTTTCCCACGCGCGCCTGAGCCTGCTCGATCGCGGCATGGCCTTTGCCATTGCCCATGTGCGTGGCGGCGGCGAGCTGGGGGAAGCCTGGTATCGCGCCGGCAAGCAGGAGCACAAGCACAACACTTTCAGCGACTTCATCGCCTGCGCCGAACACTTGATTGCCGAGGGCTTCACCTCCTCTGCACAATTGGCGATCAGCGGCGGCAGCGCCGGTGGCCTGCTGATCGGTGCGGTACTCAACCAGCGCCCGGAGTTGTTCGCTGCCGCTATCGCCGAAGTGCCGTTCGTTGATGTGCTCAACACCATGCTCGATCCGGACCTGCCACTGACCGTGACCGAATACGACGAGTGGGGCAATCCCGAGGAGCCGGATGTCTATGAGCGGATCAAGGCCTATGCCCCGTACGAAAACGTCACCGCTCAGGACTATCCCGCGACCCTGGTGATCGCCGGCTACAACGACAGCCGTGTGCAGTACTGGGAAGCGGCCAAGTGGGTGGCGAAGCTGCGCGCGAACAAAACCGACGACAATCCACTGCTGCTCAAGACCGAACTGGGCGCCGGTCATGGCGGGATGAGCGGTCGATATCAGGGATTACGTGACGTAGCGCTCGAATATGGGTTTTTGTTCAAGGTTTTGGGCATTGCCTGAGGAACCTGGCC
This sequence comes from Pseudomonas sp. GW821-FHT09H03, assembly GCF_059415945.1. Lineage (NCBI taxonomy): Bacteria > Pseudomonadati > Pseudomonadota > Gammaproteobacteria > Pseudomonadales > Pseudomonadaceae > Pseudomonas > Pseudomonas sp. GW821-FHT09H03. Next base: position 96,773 of record NZ_JBWKOF010000010.1, read on the forward strand.
CGACGAAACGGTCTTAATTCCAGACGCCTCGGGCCGATACAACACCTAACCCCCTGTGGGCGCCTTTGTGGTGAGGGGGCTTGCCCCCGTTGGGCTGCGAAGCAGCCCCAAACCCGGTGTCCTGAATTCATTCTGATAGATCGGCTGTGCTATGCGACCGCTACGCGGTCGAACGGGGGCAAGCCCCCTCGCCACAAAGCTCGTTCGTACATTAGGGGATTGCGGTGTATTCATAATCCAGCCAGTAAAAGACACTACAAAAAGACCGCAAAGACATGTCAGAACCGACCTTGCTTAACAACGAAATCCGCGACTGGCTGATGGATTGCGGCCTGTTCAACCAGCTGCTGCCAGCGGACTTTGCCGCCGCCTCAGGCTACTTCAGCATCAGTGCCATCCCCCAGGGCGAAGAAATTTTCCAGGAAGGCGATGCCGGCAGCTTCATGTGCATCATCCACACCGGCCAGGTGGCGGTGCAGAAAACCACCGCCGACGGCCAACGGGTAACCATCGCCACTTTGCGCAGCGGTCGCTCGTTCGGTGAAATGGCTGTGCTCGACGGCGAGCGGCGCTCGGCCAGTTGCGTGGCGGCGAGCAACTGTCAGTTGCTTAACCTGGGTAAGGACTCACTGGAAAAAATGCTCAACGACGCGCCGAAAATCGCCGCGAAGATCATCCGTGCCCTCGCCGTTTCCCTCTCCAGGCGCCTGCGCATGGCCGACGGGCAACTGCTTTCACAGCAGGTTTAACCGCCCGGCGACTTGGCTTTCGGTGGTTGCGGTGTAAGCCCTGGCAGCGGCTGGTCTTTGCTCGGCGGGCTGGGCATCTCCATCGGCACCAACGGCGGACCGCTGCTGCCTGGGCCAACCCTGGGCAACGGTGCGGGGCTGATCTGCGGATATGGTGTAGGCGTCGCAGTGCCGGGAGCACCGAGCGTCGACGCGGGGCTGACAGGAATGGTTTGCAGCTGTTGGGCCTGCGCTGCAGTTATCGAGAGCGCGGCCAGGGCAATGACCGTTAGAATGGTGCGCTTCATCAATGGCTCCGTTGGCCTTGTCGTCATAAACAGGCTACTCCCAACTGCGTCGGTTTGCCCTCCTGAGTTCTGCCAATTTTCTTCAAGTGAGCCCCATGAAACGTTTTGTTCTGCTCGACACCACCCCTATTCCTGAAAACGGCGGCGCCCTGTGCCTGTTCGAGTACGGCGAGGATTTCGTCATCAAGATCCAGGGCGGTGACGGCGGGCAATTAATGAACACCCGTATGCACGGCTCCGAAGACGCCCTGGCCGAGATTCCTTGCCGCAAAGTCGCTGGCCGACCGAATTCACGGGTGCTCATCGGCGGACTGGGCATGGGCTTCACCCTCGCCTCCGCGCTCAAGCACCTGGGCAAGAGCGCCGAAGTGGTGGTGGCCGAGCTGGTGCCAGGCGTGGTCGAGTGGAACCGCGGTCCCTTGGGCGAAAAGGCCGGCAAGCCGCTGCTCGACCCACGCACGGTAATTCGCATGGAAGACGTCGCCAAGGTACTGCAAGCCGAGCCACAGGGTTTTGATGCGATCATGCTCGATGTCGACAACGGCCCTGAAGGACTGACCCAGAAGGCCAACAGCTGGTTGTACTCCGCAGGAGGCCTGGCGGCCTGCGCCAAAGCCTTGCGGCCCAAGGGCGTGCTGGCCGTGTGGTCGGCCAGCGCCGATCGGCAATTTTCCGACAAGCTGAAAAAAGCTGGCTTCAAGGCCGAGGAAGTCCAGGTCTTCGCCCATGGCAACAAAGGCACCCGTCACACCATCTGGATTGCCGAGAAGCTCAAGGGCTAGGCTAAACTTCACCCTATAACCGTCATTAGTCTTTCTACAAAGGTGAACCCATGAGTTCGTCCACCCCGACCAACACTTCGAAGCTGGATCGCATCCTTGCCGACAACCAGCGCGACAAGGAAATGGGCTACCGCGATAAAGCCCTGAAGATGTACCCGCACGTGTGCGGCCGCTGCGCCCGAGAGTTTTCCGGCAAGCGCCTGAGCGAACTGACCGTGCACCACCGCGACCACAACCACGACAACAACCCGCAGGACGGCTCGAACTGGGAATTGTTGTGCCTGTATTGCCACGATAACGAGCACTCTCGATATACCGACCAGCAGTACTTCGGCGAAGGCTCGCTGAGCACACCAAAAATCGCCAAGGCGACGCACAATCCGTTTGCGGCTTTGGCCGGTTTGATGAAAAAGGAAGACTGAAGATTTTTAGCGCCTGAACCGGCCCCTTCGCGAGCAAGCCCGCTCCCACAGTGGATTGGAGGTGAGCACTCAATTTATGTGCGCTTCAGGTCCAGTGTGGGAGCGGGCTTGCTCGCGAAGGCGATTGCGCAGACACCACTAATCTGCGAACAGACCACTGCCACCCATTCCCCGTATAATCGCGCTTTTTTCCTGAAAGGCGCTTCGCTCGTGGCAGACAAACGGTACAGCTGCATCGGTTTGTACAACCCAAAATCACCGGAGAACGTCGGTTCGGTGATGCGCGCCGCTGGCTGTTATGGCGTGGCGTCGGTGTTCTATACCGGCAAGCGCTATGAACGCGCCGCTGACTTCGTCACCGATACCAAGCGAGTCCACTACGACATTCCGCTGATCGGCATCGACGACCTGAAGAAAATCCTGCCCTTGGGCTGCGTGCCCGTTGCCGTTGAACTTGTCGACGGCGCCCGGGCGCTGCCTGAATACACTCACCCGGATCGCGCGCTGTACATCTTCGGCCCCGAGGACGGTTCGCTGGATCAAGAGATTCGCGACTGGTGCGAAGACGTGGTGTACATCCCGACCACCGGCTGCATGAACCTGGCGGCCACCGTCAACGTCGTGCTCTATGACCGCATGGCCAAGGGTCTCAATACCCGATCCGGGCCGAAATTCCGCTGAAGTGCCGCACATCCGATGGAACAAGCTGGCCGTTTCGGCAGTCAGCTTAACTATCCATTACTGAAGCAACCCTTCCTGCCTGGAGTCAGATCATGAGCGAACTCAAGCGCGTCGAGCGTATCGAATCCACACCTTTGCAGAGCCCATCCGAGCAAAACGTGCAGGGCTGGGAGCGCATCGGTTCCCTGGCGGGCGGCGTTGTGATGGTCGGTAAAGGCCTGCGCCGCGGCGGTATTTTCGGTTTGATCCAGGTGGCCATTGGCGGCGTCGCCCTGGCCCGTGGCATCACTGGCCACAGCTCGGCGAAAAGCCTGCTGGAAAAAAGCCGTCAGGACATGAACAACGTGCGGGCGAAAATCCAGCGGGCCGGGGAAGAGTTGAGCCAGTTGAAGGCCAATGCCGAGGCGGCGACCAAAACGGCGACTGTCACGGGCAATGATTCGCTGCAATCGCCGAAAGCCGGGGTCTGATCCAAGCGTTCTGGTAAGGCTGATGGCCTCATCGCCGGCAAGCCAGCTTCCACTTGTGGGAGCTGGCTCGCCAGCGATAGCCGAGTTACTGAAGCAACTCGGTATCCAGTACCTTCGACGAATCCCCGATCACACTCTCGCTGAGCTGCACAAACGCCTTGGTATCAACGTTCTCCAGGCGCATCACCCCACGCAGCACATCATCGAGCGAACGCTTGTTGTGGGTTTTCAGGCGAATCTCGCGATCCAGCTCCTGCAATAACACCACCGCCCTGGCCACCTGCGCCGGGCTCGCCGATTCAACGCGCAAGGTCGTGACCTTCTGGCCTGTCTTGATCAGCTTGGCGTGCAGACTTTCGTACCGCTCATCGCTCATGCCGCCGGCCCGCCGCACAAGTTCGATGGCGTAATACTCGGCAAGACCTTCGCTGATCCAGTCACTGCGCTGCGTGTCGTTGATTCTCCCGCACAGCTGAGCCAGTTCACGCACCAGGACGCTGGTGCCGCTTTCGCTGACCAGCGGCAGACGGCTGTTGAGGTAGATCGACTCATGTGCCGCCTGGCTGCCGCGCCACATGGGATCGCTGGCGCCGACAATCAGCAGTTTGGTCGGGTGTCGGGAATAAACCGCCTGTACCTGGGGCCAGACGAAGGTCAGCATGGTCAGCACATCCATGCGGCGCATGCCCTGCCCCTGGGGAGAGGCGACGGTGACTTCGGTCTCCCCAAGCCGCGTGCGCCGACTGCCGAGGTGGCCGGCGAGCATCCAGCCCGTGGGCCGGTCGAACAGGCGGGAGGGGTTATCGATGCGGAATTTGTTCGTGCCGATGCGCGGCCAGGCGGTTTCGACGCTTTTCCAGCCACTGGGCAGTTCAAACTCAAGGCGCGCCACCAATTCGACGCCATCCTGCTGATCGAGTCGGGCGGGCGGCACCAGGTCGTCACCGCGCATCAAGGCCCAGGTCGGGGTCATACGGCTATCGAAGCTGCCATTCTTGCGCCCGTGGCTGATGCGCACGCGATAGGTCAGGCTGGCCTTGTCGGCGCCTGGTTGCCAAACGCCCCGTGCTTGGCTGCCCGGCGTCAGCTGCCATTGGCCATCGGCCTTGAAATCACTGTAATGGCTGCCGTCACCAAGGTCGAAATCCAGACTGCGCACTGCCGAACCCTGGGCCAGGGTAAGGCGCACTTCGGCCTGATCGCTCTGCGGCAGCAAGCGCACGTGATAATCCAGATCGACCTTGTTCGCCGCCCACACGGGCGAACCCAGGGTCAGAAATCCACAAGCCAACGCCAGCCGCCATTCCACAGCCATACACACTCCTTCGTGAAACGCTAAAACCCCGGGCGATCAGCCCGCCCGGAAAATCAGGTGATCTTCCCAATCATCTTCCGGCACGCTGCCTTCGGCCAGCATGCGCCCGGACTGGGAGATGCGCTCGTGGTGCACGGCATCGCGATCACCGCACACCAGGTGATGCCACAGCGGCAGGTCCTTGCCTTCGCTGACCAGGCGATAGCCACAGGTCGGTGGCAGCCACTTGAACTCGTCGGCCTTGCCCGGCGTGAGCTGGATGCAGTCCGGCACGAAGTCACGACGATTAGGGTAGTCAGTGCACTGACAGGTTTTCAGGTCCAGCAGTTTGCAGGCGATGCGCGTGTAATAGACGCTGTTGTCGTCTTCATCTTCAAGCTTTTGCAGGCAGCACAGGCCGCAGCCGTCGCACAGCGATTCCCATTCCTCTTGATCGAGTTGATCGAGGGTTTTGCGTATCCAGAACGGTTCGACTTTGGCGGCCATGGCTCGAGCATCAACATCAGGTGGTGAAAAGGCCGCCAGTCTAGTGCCCCCGGCCCGTTGGGCCAAGCATTGGCGACTGTCGGTACATCGCACTTGTCAGTTATTGCGCCGCCAAGTAGCTTTGCCAATCGCAAGGAGCCATACCCGCGTGCCATAAACGCTCGACCGCGTTGCATTGCAGTAGTCTGCCAGGCTCTCGACAAACCTCATCGCCCAGCTCAACTGCGCCCGCAGGTTTCAGACAACTCTCTTTCAAACGTAGCAAGGAATCTCTTGATGAGTGCCAACCCACGCGTTGCCGAATACGCCATTCACCCGCAGTTCACTGATCGCTGGTCCCCTCGCGCCTTCACCGGCGAAGCCATTCCCGTCGAGACCCTGCTGAGCTTCTTCGAAGCCGCACGCTGGGCGCCATCGGCGTACAACTCGCAGCCTTGGCGCTTTCTTTACGCCCGTCGCGATACACCGAACTGGGAGCGTTACCTGGGTTTGCTGAACGAGTTCAACCGCAGTTGGGCGCAACACGCCTCGGCCTTGGTGATTGTGATCTCGAAGACCACCTTCGCCGCACCCGGTGCCACCGAAGAAACCCCGGCCTTGTGGCATACCTTCGACACAGGCTCGGCCTGGGGCCACCTGGCGCTGCAAGCGAGCATCAGCGGCTGGCACACCCATGGCATGGCCGGCTTCGACCAGGAACTGACCCGCAAGGAGCTGAACATTCCTGAAGGCTACGCCCTGCACGCCGCCGTTGCGGTCGGCAAGCTGGGTGACAAGGCAAGCCTGGCGGACTACCTGCAGGCCCGCGAAGCGCCAAGCCCGCGGCGGCCGCTGAACGAGCTGGCGGCCGAGGGTGATTTCACCCTCTAACTCCCACAGCATCCCCTCCTGTGGGAGCGGGCTTGCTCGCGAAGGTGGTGAACCAGTCGACATTTATGCTGGCTGACACACCGCCTTCGCGAGCAAGCCCGCTCCCGCAGTCGATTGGGGTGATTTTAATACCCGCGATCGAAATCCACTTCCCCGCGCATCCCTTCGCCCGCCTGATACGCCCGCAGGTTCTCGACAAACAGCTGTACCATCATCGCAGGTGAAGTCGGTGCCGAGCTGTGGCCGGTCAGCAGCAACCCCCAGGCAGTCCAGAATGGGTGTCGTTGCGGCAACGGCTCCTGGCGGCACACGTCGATTATCGCGCCAGCCAGATGCCCTTCTTTCAAGGCCTCGACCAGGTCCGCATCGACCACGGCGACACCGCGTCCGACGTTGATAAACAGCCCGGTCGGCTTGAATTGCCTGAACAGCGCGGCATCGTAAATATCGTGGGTGTCCGGGGTATTGGGGAGCAGATTGACCACATAGTCCGCGTCGCCGACCAGTCGCGGCAGATCCGCCAGTGCACCAACTTCAATAAAGGGGGCCTGCTCACGAGCGCTGCTAGCGATGCCGTACAGTTCAACGCCAAACGGCACGAGGAACTGCGCCACACGCTGGCCGATATCACCGGTGCCCACAATCAGCACCTTGCGCCCCGCCAGACTACGGCTTGCGCGATTGTCCCACTTGCGCTCGACCTGGCTGACCAGTCGCGCCAGCACTTCGCGTTCATGACCGAGCATGTAGGTCAGTACATATTCGGCCATGACCTGACCGAAAATCCCCACTGCGCGGGTCAGCCGATAGTGGCGAGGCAAACCGTCGGCCAGCAGCGGAGTGATGCCTGCCCAGGTCGATTGCAGCCATTGGGGCTGGTGGCCCTGACGCAACAGCGTGGCCAGCAGATCAGGTTGACCAAGCCAGACCGGGCAATCGGCGGCCTGACTGGCCAGTTCGGCGGAATCACCGCTGGTCAGCACCTTCAGATCCGGCGCAGCCTCGCGCAACAACCGGGCGTAGACGGGGTGGTCGTGTTCGGCAATCAGAACGCGCATGCTTCAAACCTTTCAAAAACAGTGCAGATGGCCGCCGACAACGCTTCACAACGTCGTCACGGCCACCGCGAAAATCCTTCCAGTGTTTCATAAAGGCTCTGAACAGAACCTGTCTGGGTTTTACATCGGGTCGTTGCGGCGCAGCAGTTCTTCCGGCAAGTGCTCGATATATTCATCCTCGGCCGGAGGCATCTGCAGGTGATAACCCTGTTTTTCAAGGTTCTCCAGCACGACGGCAATGTCTTCGCGCGACAGTTTGCGCTCGGGCGTCAGCACCAGGTCAAAAGCATGGATGGCTTTGCCGAAGGCGGCCATCAAAGTCTCCGGCACGCGCTCCAGAGCATCGCTCTTGAGCACATACAGGTACATTTCGTTTCTCTTCGAGCTGCGGTAGATGGAGCAAATACGTTTCAAGGCTGTTCTCCGGCGGTGGCCAGGCTGTCGAGCAGCGCCTGGCCCATCAATTCGCGGCGCCAGCCACGCAGCGAATCAGGCAATTGGTAGGGACCATTGGGGAAACCGCTCTTGAGCAGCGCTTCCAGGGTTTTCTTGCGCAGCATCAGTTCCGGCGCGATGTTCAGGCGCTCGGCCTCGGCCTGGCCGATGGCTTTGAGTTGCTTGAGCAATACGGCAGCGTCCACCGGCAACGGCTCCGGTACGGCTGGCGGCCATTGATCAGGCGACACACTGCCAGAGCGCTTGATCAGATCAAGCAGAAACTCGCCGTCCTGACGCACGGTACGCGGGTGCATGTCTTCGATTTTCGCCAAGGCACCGAGGTTGTCCGGCTGCGTGCGCGCCAGTGGCCACAGTGAGTGTTCACGAATAATACGATTGCGTGGCAAATCACGGGCCCGGGCTTGCTGCTCGCGCCAGGCGCAGAGTTCACGCAGTACGGCGAGCTGGGCGCGGGACAGTTTCCAGGCCAGCTTGGCGTCGCGATAGACCTCGTATGGGTCGGTTTCGCGGCGCAGGTTAGCCACCAGCTCGGCACCGTCCTCGAGCACCCAGGCGTATTTGTCATCGGAAAGCTTCGGACGAAGCTGTACGAAAACTTCCGCCAGGTGCAAGGCATCTTCGGCGGCGTAGCTGATCTGGGTGTCGGACAACGGCCGCTGCAGCCAGTCGGAACGGGTTTCACCCTTGGGCAGGTCGATGCCGAGCACTTCCTGCACCAGTCGCGAATAGCCCATGGAGAAACCCAGGTTCAGGTACGCGGCGGCCAGTTGTGTATCGAACAACGGGGCCGGCAGGCTGCCGGTCAGGCGCAACAGAACCTCGAGATCCTCGCTGCAGGCGTGCACCACTTTGACCACCGCCGGGTTTTCCAGCAGCGCGGCCAGAGGTTGCCAGTTGTCGATGGTCAGCGGGTCGATCAGGTAAGCGCGAACGCCATCGCCAATCTGCAGCAGGCCGGCGATGGGGTAGAACGTGTCGACCCGCATGAATTCGGTATCGAGGGCAACGAATGGCAGCTGCTGCCACTCGGTACAAAACCGACCAAGGCTATCGTTGTCGCGAATCCAGTGAATATCGATGGCCACACGGCTCTCCCTTGAAGAATGGCGCGCAGTATATATCGCCCCCGGCGATTTCCGCGCATCCACTGAACAAGAGCGTTAGCGAAAATTCGTGCCTGATACCAAGAATAGTCCGACAAATCGACGCTAGCTGGCCTTGCCCAGTACGTAAACGCGCATCCGCGCGCAACCGGGCAGGAAATCCTGTTGGTTGAGCAAACGGAAACCCGCCTGCCGGAATTCGTTTTCCACTTCGGCCTTACCCGGTAACGACCGGGTCGCGACACCCTCCCCGTCGCAATGTTGTCCCTGGAAGCGACCATCAAGGTAGACCGCCACAATCACTGTATCGCGGCTGACCCGATGGAACTCGCCAAGCATCGCCAGACGAAGTTCGCGGGTGGTGAGGTGTTGAAACACTTGCATGCAAAAAATGCAGTCAACCGCATTCTCCGACAAGCCGATGGCGAAAGCTGAGCTTTGAAAGGTCTTGACCCGTTTGAACAGACTCTGTGGATGGTGGGTGCGCGCATGATCGAGAATGTCCTGGGACGGATCAGTCGCAAGAATCACTCGATTGGCGTGCCCGGCCAGTACCGGCCAGTATCGCCCGACTCCACAGGCCACATCGAGGATCAGACCGGGTTCACCAGCGACCTTGAGCGCATTACGTACCAGCCGCTCCTCGCGCCAGTACCGCAGACGCTCGACCAAGCCTGGCGTGTGCGGCTGCAGGCAGACGCGCGCGTGCTCCTGATCGTAACGCCGGGCAATTTCAAGCTCGAAGGCGGATGGGGGCTGGAAGGACATGTGCAATGGCTCTTGGAGAAGGATTACAGGCCGCTGGTCGGCGGCCGTCGCGTGAGACAGGGTCGAAGCAATCAATCCTTGGCCAACACGCCATCGGTCACCGCGCCGCGACATCCGGCAAACATATCCAGACCCTGGTTATAAACCTTGCTGTCGACCTCCAGCAGGCCGAGCATCGAATGAAACAGGTTGTCCTGACTCAATGGCATTTCCCGGCTCAGTTGCAGGCAATGAGTGTCTACCGAGAACGACTTCTGATAGCTGTCGGAGAACCAGGCCAGCATCGCCACATGCTTTTGCTGGTCTGGCGCCAGCATGTAAGGCGTGCCATGGAGAAACAGGTTGTATTCACCCAGGGACTCGCCGTGGTCCGACAGATAAAGCATGGCGGTATCGACCTTGTCCTGGTTCTTGCGCAACAAGTCGATCAGGGTCGACAACACATGGTCGGTATACACCAGGGTGTTGTCGTAGCCATTGACGATACTTTCGCGACTGCAGTTGTTCAGCGCGTTACTTTCACAGACCGGGGTAAAGTGTTCGAACTCTTTCGGGTAGCGCTTGAAGTACTCCGGACCGTGGCTGCCCATCTGGTGCAGGACCAACACCGTGTCCTTATCCAGCGTATCGATAAAGTGCTGCAAACCCTGCAGGAGGATTTCGTCGCGACATTCACTGTTGGCGCACAGCACCGGGTCTTTCAGGTTGCTGACGTCGTCGAGGGTGACGCGATCGCAGGTACCCTTGCAGCCTGACTGGTTGTCACGCCAGATCACGTCGAGGCCGGCGCGCTTGAGTACATCCAGCAGGCCTTCTTCATTTTTGGCCTTGCTTGCGTCGTAATTCTTGCGCCCCATATTGGAGAACATGCAGGGCACCGACACTGCTGTTTCAGTGCCGCAGGACTTCACATCGGTAAAGGCAATCAGGCCAGCTTCCTTATCCAGTTTCGGCGTGGTATCGCGGTTATAGCCGAGGACGCCAAAGTTCTCCGCCCGGGCACTTTCACCGACCACCAGTACCGTCAAGGACTTGCGACCATGGGTTCGCCAGGCAGGATCGCGGCGGGCGTCTTCACCGACTTTGACAAAAGGCTGGCGTGCTGATACGACCTGCTCGCTCAAGTAACCGGCGGAGGCACCGATGTAGTTGCTCGGAACTACCATCAAGTGCAGTTCATGGTGATTGCGAAACAGTGAAGAAAGGCCTTGATAGTTAACCAGCGCGACACCACCAATGACCGCCGCCGAGGCAAACATCACGAGTGCCTTGCTTAATAACTCACGATGCCAGCGGCGATAATTTATCGGCGTTTTCCACAACAACCAGGTTGGCAACACGCCGAGAAAAACAATATAAGCAAGTAACTTGATCGACAGTAAGTCGCGCACTTCCGTGGCATTGGTTTGAGCGAAGTTGCGCAACATGCCAACGTCGATCAAGACGCCGTATTGGCCCATGAAATAAGCAACGCCCGCACTGATCATGAACAGCAGGCTCAGCACCGGTTTCAGCACCGGGCGTAAAGCCAGCAAGGTTAGGAAAATATTGAAGGCGGCGAAGATCATCACCCCGAATGCCACCCGCATGGCAATGCCTTTGCCGTCAGACGCGGTGATTTCGAACAGGTGCTGCCACAGCACAAAATTGAAGCCAAATAACAAAAATGCGCTGGCAATCAGTGTCACCCACTCGGGGCGCACGGCTTTGATCTTAAACATGAGGTTCGGCTATTCCTGAAGATAAGTGCCTTCGGCAAATGTGAAAAATTCATTTACCGTGACAGTACTCATGCTAGAAAGCCGACCATCAATTTTTTGTGAAAAAGAAGCCAACGATTAGTTGGCTCTTAATAGGATTCTAAGATTTACGCTATTTGAGAATAATTAACTTTCACTCAGGCCTGATGCAAATACCACCGCCAATCCTGTTCCCCGACCTCCCCCATGAACTGGCGATACTCGGCGCGTTTCACGGCCAGATACACACCAAGGAATTCACTGCCGAACGCATCCTTTGCCCAACTCGACGCTTCCAGTGAACGCAGCGTGGTCAGCCAGTCGGTCGGCAACAGCTTGCTGGCCTGGGCGTAGCCATTGCCCTCGACCGGCGCACCAGGATCAAGTTGCTCACGGATACCCCGATGAATCCCGGCCAGAATCGCCGCCGCCGCCAGATACGGGTTGGCGTCGGCGCCACAGATGCGGTGTTCGATATGTCGGGAGAACGCCGGACCACCGGGCACGCGCAAGCTGACGGTGCGGTTGTCCACACCCCAGGTGGCTGCCAGCGGCGCATAGCTGTTGGTCTGGAACCGGCGGTAGGAATTGGCGTTGGGGCAGAACAGCAGCAGGGAATCGAGCAAGGTAGCGAGCATGCCACCCACCGCCTGCCTGAGCAGGGGTGTGCCGTCCGCGGCTTCGCTGGCGAACAGATTGTTCCCCTCCTCGTCCGCCAGACTGACGTGCATGTGCATGCCGGTGCCGGCCAGATCATCAAACGGCTTGGCCATGAAGCAGGCCGTCATGCCGTGCTTGTGGGCGACGCCCTTGACCAGGCGTTTGTAACGCACCGCTTCATCCATCGCCTGCAATGCATCGGTGCGGTGCTCCAGGGTGATTTCCACTTGTCCCGGTGCGTACTCGGAAATCGCCGTGCGCGCGGGAATCCCCTGGAGTTTGCAGGCGTTGTAGAGGTCGGCCAGAAACGGTTCTATCTGCTCCAGCTCACGCAAGCCGTAGACCTGCGTCCCGCGCGGGCGACCGCCGTCGACATCCCGCGCCGGTTGCGGCCGGCCATGACTGTCGCGTTGCTGATCGAGCAGGTAAAACTCCAGTTCGGCGGCCATGACCGGGTAATAGCCATCGGCGTGCAGGCCTTCAATGACTTTCGCCAGCAAGTGCCGGGGATCGGCGATGGTCGCCGGCATGCCTTCAGTGGGGTGCATGCTGACCTGCACCGCCGCTGTTGGAATCAGACGCCACGGCATGCGCGTCAGACTGCCGCTGATCGGGTAAGCCCGGCAATCGATATCACCGACATCCCAGACCAGCCCGGAATTTTCCACATCATCGCCGTTGATGGTCAGGCCCAGGATGGTGCTCGGCAGTGGCCGACCACTTTCATACACCGCCAGCAATTCATCCCGATGCAGCAACTTGCCCCGGGGCACACCGTTGTTGTCGAGGATGAACAACTCGAACATCTCGATATCCGGGTTCTGGTCCAGGAACGTCAGGGCTTCTTGCTTCGTGGCGAAGGAGGTCGTGGCACAACTCATGGGCATTCTCATTTTTCCGCGTCAGGCAAACGCGCAGGCGCTGCCGCTTTGATCCGGCGCGCAGCGCGGGACCTGTAAGAAGATCAACGGGAAATGCAGAAATCCGGCGGGCGCGCATGGCGACAGTGCCATAACGCCCAGAAGGCCAATTCAGAAGGGAGTGCAGAGAGACTGGGGGCGGTGGCGCACGTGAATCGACGACCAAGGCTCGACGCTCGAACGCCGTTGCATGCCTTGTAGTGGATTGTGACTGGCCAACCGTCCATAGAGCGAACCGAGTAAACAGATGAGCAGCAGCGTCACACGGCGGCTTGAGGGGTTAAATCGGGATTTGAAGAACTTTGGTTGTGAAACGACTAAACATCTCCCGTACATCCCGGGCTTTTTGTGGGAGCGAACCTGCTCGTTCCCACAGTATTTTGTGTCGTTTAGCGCAACGCCAAACAGGCAACCACCTGAAATTCAGCCGTTGATAGCCGCCTTGCTGTAGGAGTCCCGATCAATATCAAGAATCTCCACACACAACTGAACCTCCACCCCGGCCGGCCACTCACACAAATCCTGCACCACCGCCAGCAGGCTTTCAGACAGCTGTTTCTTGATCTGTGCCGAGCGGCCGCTCAACAACGCCAGCTTCACATGCACGAATGCCCGCTCGGCCAATGCCGTTCCGACCTTGAATGCCTCAACCTTGACGGCGCGGCTCTTGATGTCGAATTCAGCAGCAAACTGGCCGGACCCCACCAGCGTATTGTTCAGCCGCATCAACGCCACATCGGCATTCAGCGCAGGCAGGTTGGCGGTGTATTCCATGTGCAGGTGAGGCATGAGGTAGCTCCTTAAGGGGTCCGAAGGTCGTACGTATAACACGGCAACACGCTGTTCACTCGGGCGGCGGCAACACGTCACGCTCGCTCATGAAGGCTTCCAGGCGCGAACGCAACCAGCGCTCGGCGGGATCGGTATCGACATGACTGAGCCAGACCATGGACAGGTCCAGGGTTGGTGTCTCGAAAGGAAAGGGTTCATTGAACAACAACCCTGATGCTGCCATCGCCTCGGCAGTGTAGTCCGGCAGGCTGGCAATCAGGTCAGTCCCGGCGAGCAAGGCCGGCAACGCGCTGTACTGCGGCACCGAAAGCACCACCTGACGGCTGCGACCTATCTCTGCCAGCCACTCATCGGCATAACCGCTGACATTGGCGGTGTGCGACACCAGCACATGCGGGCGCGAACAATATTCATCGAGGGTCAGCGGCGCATCAGAGGCATCGGCGCGCAGAATGCTCGGCTGGATATGGCGCAGCAACTTGCGCTTGGCATTGGCCGGCAAACCGCGTGTCTGACTAATACCCACGGTGATATCGCCGGACGCCAGCAGATCGGGAATCCGCCAGTAATCGACGTGCTGCACGACAAACACCACCTTCGGCGCTTCCTGGCGCAGGGCCCGCACCAACGGCGGCAACAGGCCAAACTCGACGTCGTCGGACAGCCCGATGCGAAAGGTCATGGTGCTGCTGGCCGGATCGAAGTCATGGGTCAGGCTCAAGGCCACCGACAACGAATCCAGTGCCGGCGACAGGTGCCTGATGATTTCCTCGGCCCGCGCCGTCGGCTCCATGCGATGGCCGACTCGAATGAACAACGGATCATTGAACATCGCACGCAAGCGATTGAGCGCAGAACTGATGGTCGGCTGACCGAGGAACAACTTCTCCGCCACCCGCGTGACGTTGCGTTCGAGCATCAAGGTCTCGAACACCACCATCAGGTTGATATCGGCCTTGCGTAGTTCGTTGCGATTCATTCCCTGCCCTCGATCCTTAGCTGCCGACAGTTTAGGTAGCTGGGGCAAGTGGCGTCTACGCAACTCAAGTGCCAATGCTCGCCACCTTCCTACCCTTTGTGGGCCATCGCATACAGAAATCCGTAACGCTCCAAGACGTAGTCAACGATTACATAGAGGCCCATCGTGCCGATTGGAAAAACGTCAAACATGCTCAACAGTGGACGAATACACTGACTACTTACGCCGCCCCCATTATCGGTGAGCTAGCGCGCATACTCCAACACCACTTCCAACGGATGACGCAGCTGCCTGTCGGTTAAGCGCTTTACCTGGCTGCGGCAGGAATAACCCGTCGCCAGCGCTTCGCCCTTTTTATCCAACTGGCCAGCCCATGACTGCTCGAAAATGGTCCGCGAGGTGTTCTGATTCCGCGCCTCATGGCCGTAGGTGCCGGACATGCCGCAGCAGCCGGTCGCCTCTGTCACCAGCTTGAGCCCAAGCCGGGCAAACACGGCTTCCCATTGCGCAGTACTGGCCGGGGCATTGGTCTTCTCGGTGCAGTGCGCCAACAAACGGAATGTCTGGGGAGCGGGAGGCGAGTTTGCGGGCAACACATCGAACAGCCACTCCTGCGGGAGCAAGACTTTCGGGCAATCATCGAGTCCTGGTACTTTCTGATATTCCTGGCGGTAGACCAGCGTCATCGCCGGGTCCAATCCCACCAGTGCTACGCCGCAGTCGGCGAGAGCCTTGAGTTGATTGCCGTTGCGGATCGCCGCCTTGGCGAACGCTCCGAGGAAACCCTGAACGTGCAAAGGCTTGCCGTTGGGGCTATAGGGCGCCAGAAACACCTGATAACCCAATTGATGAGCCAACTGGATGAAGCTCGCCAGCAACGGCGTTTCGAAGTAACGGGTGAAGGCGTCCTGCACCAACACCACGCTGCGCTCACGTTGTGCCACGGTCAGTTCGCGCAGGGCTGGCACGCTGGCGACTGCGACTTTGCAGCGGGTCAAAGTGCCCTGCAAGTCATGCCGGTGGATCAGTGGGCTGTCGAGCATGCCGACTTGTCGCTCAAGAAGGCGGCTCACCCATTTCGAGCCCATCACTGCGTTGTACAGGCCCGGCGCGTAAGCCATGTATGGAATCGTGAACTCCAGCGAGCCGATCAGGTAGTCACGCAGAGGACGCTGATAGCGACCGTGGTACAGCTCCAGAAAACGCGAGCGGAACTCCGGGACGTTGACTTTGACCGGGCATTGTCCCGCGCAGGATTTGCAGGCCAGGCAGCCCGCCATCGCGTCATAGACTTCATGGGAGAAATCCGCCTCGCCGCGCGAACGCGCCAGGTTATTACGCAACCTTGTCGGCAACCCGCTCAACCACGACAACTTGCCCCGGGCCGCTTGCAATACATCGATATTGGCCGCGCCTTGCAAGCGCAACCACTCGCGAATCAACGACGCCCTGCCCTTGGGCGAATGCTGCCGCTCACGTGTAGCTTTCCACGACGGACACATCGCATCGTTGGGGTCGTAGTTGTAGCAGGCGCCATTACCGTTGCAGTGCATCGCGGTTCCAAAGCTTTGCCAGACACGCTCATCAATCTGCCGATCCAAATCACCCCGCAGCGAAACTTCGTCAACCTTGAGCAAACCTTGGGCAGCATCTGGGGGCGTGCAGATCTTCCCGGGGTTGAACTGATTGTGTGGGTCGAACGCCCCCTTGAGCGATTGCAACGCCGGGTACAACTCACCAAAAAACCCGGGAACGTATTCCGAACGTAAACCTTTGCCGTGCTCGCCCCACAGCAGCCCCCCGTAACGTTTTGTCAGCTCGGCCACAGCATCGGAAATCGGTTTGACCAGTGCGGCCTGGGCCGGGTCTTTCATGTCCAGCGCCGGGCGCACATGCAACACGCCAGCATCGACGTGACCGAACATGCCATAGCTCAGGCCATAACTATCGAGCAATGCACGAAACTCAGCGATGTAGTCGGCCAGTTTCTCCGGCGGCACGGCGGTGTCTTCGACAAATGGCTGTGGCCGAACCTCGCCTTCGACGTTGCCCAACAGTCCGACCGATCGCTTGCGCATGGTGTAGACGCGGGACACGGCTTCGGCGCCTTCCGCCAACGTGTGGCCCAGCCGCTCGATCGTCGTGTCGGCCTTCAGATGCGCCACGAAAGACGCTACGTGAGCGTTCACTTGCGTCACGTCGTCACCGCTAAACTCAACCAGATTGATGCCCAGCGTCGGGCGCTCGGCGTCCGTCGAAAAATACTCGGCGACGCTATGCCAGACGATGTCTTTCATCGCCAGCAGCAACACCCTGGAGTCCACGGTTTCGATGGACAACGGCTTGTGCACCAACAACGCATTGGCATCGCGCAGCGCATCCATGAAGCTGCCGTAACGCACGTTCACCAGCACTGAGTATTTTGGAATTGGCAGCACGTTGAGCTTGGCTTCGACAATGTAGCCCAATGACCCTTCCGCACCGCAGAGCACACTGTTGAGGTTGAAACGCCCTTGCTCATTGCGCAAGTGCGCCAGGTCATAACCGGTCAGACAACGGTTGAGCTTGGGAAACACCGCCTCGATCAGATCGGCCTGGGTCTCATGAATACTGCGCGCCACCCGATACACATGGCCGATACGGCCGGGCTGCGTGCAAGCCGCCTCCAGTTCCGCATCTGACAGCGGATGGCTGTGCAAGCACTCACCACCGAGCAGCACACTATGCAACTCCAGAACGTGATCACGGGTCTTGCCATAGGTGCAACTGCCCTGGCCGCTGGCGTCGGTGTTGATCATGCCGCCGATGGTGGCACGGTTGGACGTCGACAACTCCGGCGCGAAGAACAGCCCGTGAGGCTTGAGCGCGGCATTGAGCTGGTCTTTGACCACGCCCGCCTGCACCCGCACCCAGCGCTCGGCGACGTTGATTTCGAGGATGTTGTTCATGTGCCGCGACAGATCGACCACGATTCCATCGGTCAATGACTGCCCGTTGGTGCCGGTGCCACCACCGCGCGGGGTCAGATTGATCTGGCGAAAGCGTCGCTCGGCCATCAAGGTCGCGATGCGTACGATGTCATCCACATCCAGGGGGAACACCGCCGCTTGCGGAAGACGCTGATAAATCGAGTTATCGGTCGCCAGTACGGTACGGGTGGCGTAGTCAGCGCTAAGCTGACCGCGAAAGCCGCTGGCACGCAGGGCTTGCAGAAATTCCGGGTACTGTGCTGCGAGTGCAACGGTAGGCAACTGAGCGATCATCGCAGGCGGGTCTCTTGTTGGTCTAATCACGGAAAACTCAAAACACTTGTCGCCTGAGCATTAATGGGTCAGCCTCAGGTCTTCAGCTACACCAATGATCCTGTAGGATCCGGCACCAGACAAACGGATAATCCTGCCGCTATCGATGACTTTTACGAATGAATTACCGTCACCTCACCCCTTCAATGTCGTTGCTGCTGGCTTTTGAAGCCGCCGCCCGACATGAAAGCTATACCCGTGCAGCGATGGAGCTCTCACTGACCCAAAGCGCCGTGAGCCGGCAAGTCCAAGCGCTGGAGCAGCAACTGGGCCTGACGTTGTTCCGCCGTGAAGGCCGGCAAGTACAACTGACCGATGTCGGTCGTCTTTATCAGCGGGAAATGAGCGAAGCGCTCGGGCGCATCCGCAGCGCCACGTTGCAGGCCATGGCTTATCAGTCAGGCAGCGGCACGTTGCGCCTGGCCACCTTGCCGACCTTCGGCTCGAAGTGGTTATTGCCGCGCCTGCATGACTTCTACAAAACCCATCCAGGCATGCTGGTACACATCAATTCCCGAATCGACGCCATAGACTTTGAAACCAGCGGCATCGACGCCGCGATCGTCGTTGGCAATGCCGACTTTCCAGGCTTGATCAGCCATCGCCTGCACACCGAAGAACTGATGGTTATCATGTCCCCACAAGCGGCCGAAGCCCACGACACCTGGACCCCGGAACGCATTGGCGGTCAGACGCTACTCAACGTCGCGAGCAATGCCAACGTCTGGGGCGAGTGGTTCAGCCACCAAGGCCTGCCCCATCGGATGATGCGGCTGGGCCCGAGCTTCGAACTCACTTCACACTTGATCCAGGCCGTCAGGGCCGGCATCGGCATCGGTCTGGTACCGCGTATTCTGGTGGCCGACGAGTTGGCCAACAGCGAACTCATCAGCCTCGATCGGCCCTTTGCCAGCCAGCGCAGTTATTACCTGGCTTATCCGCCGCGCAACGAAATGCTGCCATCACTCGTCGCGTTTCGTACCTGGCTGCTAACACAGATCTGACGTTTACCGACCAAGGAACGCATAGCCGAATCCAACCACCTTGGCGTCTTCACCATAGCCACCCAGGAACGAAACACCTACCGGCAGGTTGCCCTTGATGGTGCCTGCCGGAACCGTAATCTCGGGAAATCCTGTGGCGGAGGCAATATACGACGATGCATAGGTATCGCCGGATGTGCAGACGTAACTGTCATCGGTCACGCCATGCACCACCGACGCAGGGCAGTTGATGGTCGCGAAGAACAGACTGTCGACTTTGTTCTGCTTCATGATGCCCATCAGCTGCGCGCGCAACTGAGGAATCTTCCGGGACAGGATGGAGATGTACTGCGGCGAATCGGTGCTTGTGGCATTCGCGACCGTTTCCAGTCCGGCCAGGCGTGCCGGGTTCATCCCGTGTGCAGCGTTTTGCGCCTGATTTTGCCTGGCCAGCTCGAGAAACTGCGCAAGCGTTCGCGGTTGGCCCGGATTGAGGGTGGCGAGGTAGCGTTCGAATTGAGGCTTGAATTCGCCCTCTCCCACTGGGCCGAGCACATCGCTCCATAAGGTTTCAAAAGCTTTTGGCAGTTCGATGGAGACGACACGAGCGCCGCGCTTGCCGAGGGTTTCCTGAGCGGCCTTGAAGACTGCATCCACCTCTGGATTGGCGCCTTTGAAATTGGTGATCACGCCAATGGTTTTGCCTTGCAACGAGGAACGGCTCAGCGTTGACTCGAACTGTATTTTGTCGGAGACCAGATCCAGGGTCGCCGGGTCGCTTTTGTCCTGCCCCTTTATCGCATCCAGCACGATGGCCTGATCCAGCACGCTGTTGGTTATGACGCCACCCGTATCAAACGCGAGCGACAGTGGAATGATGCCGCTGCGGCTGATCAACCCCAGCGAAGGTCGCAAACCCACTGTGCCGGTGACGCTGGCTGGCGCGCGGATCGAGCCGCTCGTGTCCGACCCTAGCGCAAACGGTGCAAACGCTGCCGCCACGGCGGCGGCAGAACCGCTACTGGAGCCAGAAGCATCACGCTTGGTGTTCCGCGGATTCAGCGTCTGGCCGCCAAACGAACTGTAACCAAACCAGCCAAAGGACGCCGCCAGTTCCGACAGGTTGGCTTTGCCGAGCAGGATCGCTTGCCCGTCGATCAGCTTCTTGACGGTAAAAGCATCCTGACTTGGCACCGACGTACGTAGCACGAAGGAGCCACCGGAGGTGACCATACCGGCAGTGTCAAAGTTGTCCTTCACCACGAACGGAATGCCGGCCAGAGGCGCGTATTTGGCAGTGGGGTTTTTCGCCCGCTCAACATCCCACTTGCGGGCCTGATTGATCGCCTGTTCATTGATTGTCACCAGCGCATTGATCTTTTGGCCCTGATGATTGTTGGCCTGGATGTTATTCAGGTAATGCTGGACCAGTTGCTCGGAACTGAGGGTCCCGGCATTCAACGCATGACGCATGTCGGCGAGGCTCATACGGTCGATACCGTCATCTGCCTGAGCACTTGCCGCCAGAAGCAAAAACACGCACGCCACGAACTGTTTATTCAACTGCATGGGTAATTCCCCTAAGTACAGACGAACGGAATGAGCTCAAGCCCTAAGCGATTGGGCTGAGCGTCATAACTACGCAGGATAAAAAGAGGCCAGCTAAAGAGCGCTGGCCCGCAAAGTCATGATCAAACCGGGTGACTTCAACGTCCCCGCGAATTAACTACAGCAACTGACTCTTTTGCAGAAATTCCTTGGACACGCTTTCGATGGATTCACGGCCGACATCGACCCGGGAATTGAGGCCCGCGATGGTGTCGTCATCCAGCTTGGACGACAGGGCGTTGAGCAACTCGCCGATCTTCGGATTGTCTTTAAACACCTCAGTGCGAATAACCGGGGTCAGCGCATAGCTGGGGAAGAAGCCTTTATCGTCTTTGAGCACCACAAAGCCGAAGGCCGGAATCCGCCCATCCGTCGACAGGACCAAGGCCAGATCGACCTGCCCATCCCTAAGCGCCTGATAGGTCAGCCCGCCGTCCATGCGGACGATGTTCTTGCGCTCAAATTTAAACTTGTATGTCTCTTGCAAAGGACCCAGGCCATCAGGCCGGGAAAAGAATTCAGCATTGGAGGCAAACTTATAGGACTTGCCTGTTTCGATATTCTTCGCAAGATCGCTGATCGAAACGATTCCATCCTTCTGTGCCTCTTCCTTGCGCATGGCAAAGGCGTAGGTGTTGTTGGCCTTGGAAGAGTTCAACCAGGTGATGCCTTTCTGCGCATCAAGCTCGCTGATTTTTTTGTACGTTTCGTCAGGGCTGAGCTTGTCCGTAACTTTATTGTAAGTAATCAGCGAAGTGCCGGTGTATTCCCAATACACATCGACCTGACCATTCTCTTGTGCTGCGCGCAGAACGGAAGAACCCAGGTCAGGGCGTTTGTCGACATTGTAGCCATTGGCGCGCAGGAGTTGAGTGGTCATCTCGGCAACCAATTGCTGCTCGGTAAACTTCTTGCCGCCGACCACAATCGTATTATTTGCAGAAGCACTGCCTACAACGCCAGAAACAAGACTCAGGGTAAAGATCAAACTGGCTAGCATTCGATAAATCATCGTGCACCTCATATTATTGATTTTTGTCTATGGTCTTCAGATTCATTCGCGCCCGGTCAACCTCAAGCCCCGTGACACTGCAATGTTTTGAATCAAGCCGCAGCCCAGATCGACCGCAATCGCCAATAGCGCAGTCGCTGCGGCACCGGCCAGCATCATGCCGAAGTCGTTCAAGTCGATCCCGGTAAAGATCAACTCGCCCAGCCCGCCGCCACCGACCAGGAAAGCCAGCGGCGCAGTACCGACGTTGATCGCCAGCGCCGTGCGGATGCCCGCGAAAATCACATTCATCGCGTTCGGAATTTCAACTTTCCACAGCGTTTCCCGTGGCGTCATACCCATAGCTTCGGCGGCTTCAAGCAAGTGCTGCGGCACTGCGCGCAAGCCTTCATAGGTGTTGACCGTCACGGGCAACAACGTCGCGACAAACAAGCCGATGATGGCCGCTCCGCTGCCGATGCCAATAAAGCTCATGGCCAATGCCAGCAACGCGAGCTTGGGAATCGCCTGGCCGACGTTAAGAACCTGCATACTAGCCAAGGCGTAACGCTGGTTCGCCGACCGGCTCATCCAGACGCCCAACGGCAGCGCGATGATCAGGGCAAGTGCCCCACTGACTGCCACGATCTGCAGATGCTGGACCGTCAGGTAGCTGATGTCGCCCCAGTAAAACTGCAGCCCTTCCCACAATCTGATCAGTAAGTCAGACATTGTCAGTGCACCACCGGAGTAATGTTTTCAACAAGTCGCGCCAAAATGTCGGTTTGGTGGACATAGCCGATAAAGCGTCCGTCGCTGTCGTTGCAAAGTGCCCAGTCCTGGCCGCGACCCAGCAATTGCGAAAGCACCTGACGCAGGTCATCCCCAGGTTTAACGATCAGGTGCGATTGCGAAGTAACACCGCTGTTGCCGCCGACGATCTGCATGTGTTCCCGCGGCGGGATTTTGCTGGCCACATCAACCGCGCGCAGCAGACGCAGACGCTTCATGATTCGA
The DNA here is from genome assembly GCF_059415945.1 of Pseudomonas sp. GW821-FHT09H03. Taxonomy (NCBI): domain Bacteria; kingdom Pseudomonadati; phylum Pseudomonadota; class Gammaproteobacteria; order Pseudomonadales; family Pseudomonadaceae; genus Pseudomonas; species Pseudomonas sp. GW821-FHT09H03. The sequence goes on from NZ_JBWKOF010000010.1 coordinate 119,214, forward strand.
TCGCCGCCCATGAAGTTCGCCACGAACTCGCTGTTGGGCCGGGCCAGCAGATCATCCGAGCTGCCGAATTGCTGGATTTTTCCGTTATGGAACAGGGCGACGCAGTCCGCCATCTTCACCGCTTCATCGATGTCATGACTGACGAACAGTACGGTCTTGTTGACGAGTCGCTGGATGCGCATGAACTCGTCCTGGATCACTTCCCGGTTGATCGGGTCGATCGCGCCAAAGGGCTCGTCCATCAACATGACGGGCGGATCCGCTGCCAGGGCCCGGGCCACGCCTACGCGTTGCTGTTGACCACCGGAAAGTTCACACGGGTAGCGCTTGAGGAATTTGGACGGATCCAGCGCGACCACTTCCAGCAACTCCGCAGCGCGCTTTAGGCTTTTGCTTTTGTCCCATCCCAACAAATTCGGAACGACGCAGATGTTTTCTTCAACGGTCATGTTCGGGAACAAGCCGACTTGCTGGATCACATAGCCGATGGAGCGTTTAAGGGTGACGCTGTCCAGTTCGGACGTGTCGCGACCACCGATCCTGATCGTGCCAGAGGTTGGCGTGATCAGTCGGTTGATCATTTTCAGCGTCGTGGTTTTACCGCAGCCCGACGGACCAAGCAGTACGCAGATCTGCCCCTCTTCAACATTGAATGAGACATCTTCTACTGCTGTGATTGAGCCGAATTGCTTGTTCAGGTTTTCGATCTGGATCACGTCGTCGCTTCCTTCATTTGGCCGGTGGCCATTTTGTTCTTGTTCAAGCCTTTTGGCGTCAGGAGGCGCTGCAAGCCGTACAACGCGTAATCGGCCGCAATGGCGATGACACTGATGACGATCGCGCCGGCCAGCAGCTGGCGGGTATCGGACTGCGCAATGCCGCGAATGATGAGACTGCCCAAACCGCCGGCACCGATGTAGGCCGCGATGGCTGCGATGCCGATGTTGATGACGGTCGCCATCCTCACGCCCGCCATGATCAGCGGAACCGCAATCGGCAGTTCAACCTTGCGCAATCGTTGCCCGGTCGACATGCCCATCCCGATCGCCGCTTCGCGCAATGCCGGATCGATGTTGGAGATCGCGGTGGTGGTGTTTCGGATGATGGGCAATTGGGAGTAGAGAAACAGCGCAATGACCGCCGGTACGACGCCGATCCCATAGCCAATCAGCGACAGGGCCGGAATCATCAGCCCGAACAGCGCGGCAGAGGGAATAGTCATCAGGACGGCAGCGAAGGCCAGGACCCAACGACGTGTTCTGGGGTGCTGAGAGATCGCGATCCCGACAGGCACGCCGGTCAGAATTGCCAAACCTACCGCTACCGCCACGATGAGAAGGTGTTGTCCGAGTAGCAGACTGATCAGCCCGACGTTTTCCAGAATGAAACTCAAGGTTTCCATGGTTGTTATGCCTTCTGTAGTCATTGTTATTTTTATCGGTCGCGTATCTGGAATTGAGCGCCGGATCTGTAAGAAACATTACCGCGCTACCGTAGGCCCTCTTAGATTCGAGTTCGACGATTTCTATCAAAAAAACGACGTCTCGGAGCAAATCAACGTGTGATGCAAAGCGTAGGGGCAATTGAAGACGGGAGTATGCGGGATCACCAAATGACCAAAGTTCGCCAGAGCGCACCACCTGCTCGCCCGAGTCATTAGCTTGCTACGGGATTTTGAGGAGAGGATTGGCTCAGATGTTTTTCAGGGGGTTAGCGTATGTTGATCCATGCTTTCAGTGACTGAAGTCAGAGTGAGCATCATCAAATTTCCGCCGCTCTTCACCGGGCGTACATCCCCAGATACGACGGTAAGCTGCACCCAGGTGTGACGCTGAGACGAACCCACAGCTGTAGGCTATCGACGCAATGGGCTGGGCGCTCTCACGGAGCAACCGGCGCGCTTCGCTCAACCTGAGCTCTAGATAGAATTTCTTCGGCGTCATGCCGAAGTGCTGATGCCACAGCCGTTCAAGTTGGCGGTGGGACAGATTGCATCGGTCGGCGATTTCTTCGATGCCGACGATGTTCTCCAGATTGTCCTCCATGAAGGCGATGGCGGCTGTCAGCCTGCGATCGTGAATGCCGAACCGCCACTGAATCGACATCCGCTGATGCTCTTCCGGTGCCCTTATCCTGGCGTGCAGAAATTGCTCGGCGATGTTCGCCGCAAGCTGGTTACCGAAATCAAGCGCGATCTGTGCCAGCATAAGATCGATGGCCGCCGTCCCCCCGGCACACGTCCAACGGTTTCCATGATTGACGTACAGCTCCTTGGTGACTTCGATCGTGGGGAATTCCTCCGAAAACTGGCCGATGGACTCCCAGTGCAAGGTGCAGCGCTTACCTTCGAGTAGCCCGGCGCGGGCGAGGATGAACGTACCTGTGCTCAGTGCGCCTACGGTTATCCCGCGGGACGCTGCTCGCTGCAGGAAGCGCAGCATTTTCGGTGGTTTCTGACGCTCGATATCCAGGCTCGCCAGGACAAAAACACGATCCAGTTCCGGGGCCTGATCAACCGGCACTGTCTGGATCTCGATACCACTGCTGGAGCTGACCGGCCCACCCGTTTCCGTAAGCAGGCTCCACTCATAAAGCGCTTTGCCAGAAAGTCGATTGGCCGCGCGCAGAGGCTCGCTGGCACCTGCCAGGGCCATCATGGAGAACTGAGGGAGAATGAGCAGCCCAATTCGCTTGGTTGTGGAGCTATTCACAGACGTCGCTGATTCACTGGGGGCTGTCATCGCCGGGTCCTTGTCATGGTTGGTTCCAGCAGTTCAAGTGAACAGCTTAGGCCAGCCCGAGGGAGTGGCTTTGGACACACCATGTTAGGGGTTGGGCACGCATTCAGCCAGATTGAATCGTTGAGACAGTGAACGAGCCATGCCGAAGCGTTACAACCGATCAGAATGACGGGAGGAATACACCCCACGATGCAAAAAAACGCTGCGAGTCCTCGACGCCCGAGGTCTCGCAGGAGAGTGACGAGCGGATCAGCCGCGCGCGCGGATAGCTTCGTCGATGCTCTGGATCATCGACTCGAACACAGGGCTGTCGACCTGATTCTGCTGGCCGTGTTGCATGTGCGAAATGATCAGCGCGTTCGGGCCGGCATCGCCCGGATAGTTCTGATGCAGACGCACAGACTCCGACGGCATGTGCAAGGTGTTGTCGGCGCCGTGGATGATCAGCGCAGGCGGGAAGCCTTTGGCACCCTCGATGGACTGCTCAGGGTCATACGCCACATAGGACTTGTAGGACTTCGCCGTCACGTAGGTGCAGCCCGGCCAACGGTCCGCTCCGCCTGCTTCAGTGTAGCCACCCAGTTGCTGATCAACATACGCCTGAGTTTCAGGGTCCAGCGGGTAGTAACCGAGACGAGTCGCATCAGTGCCGGTGTCGAATGGAGGGATCGGCGCGTCATCCGCGAGTTGCAGGATGGCCGCGTCAGCTGCTGCCTGATCAGCTCGCAAGGATTGCAGTTTACGGATGTTGGTATAGCTCATGGGTACCCAGAAGCGGATCTGCTCACCGCCGGCCGCAGCCAGTTCAGCCACTGCACCGAGGCTTGCCACCGAGCCCATCGCCCAGGATGCGACCACCGGCATCTCACCGAAATTCTCGCGCGCCCATTCAACGGCACCGAGCACTTCATCTTTCTGGTCTTCCAGGATGACGTTGGTGATGACCTTGTCACCAGACTCGAGGGTATTTCGGATGTGCTTGTTGGAAAAAAAGCCGGCCACGTCGTAGGTCATGACGCGATAGCCCAGGCCTGCCAGGGCGCGACCGAATAGTTGGCCGTACATCGTGACCCCGCCGGTGAAGCCGGAGTTGAAGATGACCGGTGGCAGTTTTTGCGACGCGGCATCGAGTTGTTCTGGCTGAAAAACAGTGCCTTTGAGGCTCAGGGTTTCATCGCCATACTTGACGGTGAAGTTGATGTCTTTTGTTGTAATGTTCGTCATCGCTAGATATCTCGAAGTGGGAGCGTGGGCGGAGATCAACTTACCAATTGGCCAGATGCTCCTCGCAGAAGTTGGCCAACAGGAATTCGGGTTTCTTTAGAAACATAATGTGCAACGGCATCAACAAAGTTGAAGGCCTTGCTCAAATCAAAAAGATCGGAATACGGCACACCCTGGTTGTCAGTACCGACATGAGGTGCATCGGTGGCGCTCAGAAGTATCTTTCCCGCGCCAACCGCGCGAACAATCTGCGTCACGAAACGAGCGGTTTCCTCGGGGTGAACTGAAGTGCGATAGCCGGGACCTTTGAACCACACGTTGCCTCGCTCTCTCGCTTCAGCGAGTAGCGCGGTATAAGCGGGTTCAGTAATGTCACGCTCGCAGTGACAGGTGCCTAGATGATCGATGATGACCCGTACATCGCGAGGGATCTGGCGCAATACGCGCAGATTCGTCTCGGCTTCCTTCGCGTAAATGTGCAGATGCTGGTGCGGGAACAGGCGGGCATAAAATGCCGACCATTGCCCATCACTGAACCGCGTATCAGAAACCGTTTCAGGTCTTGCATCATGCAGCACGATTCGAGCGCCAATCACCTGCGGGTGCGAGAGACGCTGCAGAGTGGCATAAGCAGGCTCCGCCTTGATCGTGCCCACCAGTTCGACCCCCCCATAGCGCTGCGGGTCTACTGCCTGGAGTTTCTTGAGTTCCTCAAAGGAAGCGAACACGTTTTCTGAATCCGGCAGGATACTTAGATGAACATTATTGATGAGCGTCGGTGCAACTCCGGCATCTATCAACCTATCCAAATAAGCAGTCAGCGGATGCGGCTCAGGTAACGTATAAGGCAGCGAGCCGGCCACCCGACGAAGATCTTCCGAAGTATAAAAATGAACGTGGCAATCTATTCTTTTGGTCGACGGCAGCATGATTATTGTTTCCTGCTTCTGTGCGAAAACAATAATCTCCGTCAGTGCTTCGTCGCTCCCGCCAACTCGACGTGTAGTATCAAAATTTCGCCATCAAGGATTTGTTGTCAACGAAAATCCGGAAAAAACGCTTGGATCTGAATCGTCGAGTAGGCTCTTGAGCCGCTCTGCGTCATCGTCCTCTGGATTTTGAGGTCGCCGAACTGATACTTCGGTAGGCCGATTGGTTAGCGGTACATTCGGGTAATGGCGAAATTTTGTTGTCGCAACACTGGAATAAACTCTAGGGCAGCTGGATAGTCAGTACGGTGAACGCATGTGAATCTGCGCAACGATCGGTAAGTTGAGCGAGCGGAAATAACTTACACGCTCGAACCAAAACGGTAATGAAGGTGGGAATTGCGTCTTTCGACTACGCACTCGTGACCCACAGGCCTACCGGTCGATAGCAGGCACCTAACCCGACGCACGTCAGTAGGCGGAATGTGGAAATCCCGTACCGCTCCCGTCAGGGGTCCAAGAAGATAGGGTGAGTAGACCGACGCCACGTTTAGAGCTCGTCCCAACCCATGCCCAATACATCGGCATAACTACCATCGACCGAAAGATAGATGCTTTTAGCTCAAAAGCTCTCAATACCCGCGTCCACCGGCAACACCACACCGCTGATTCCGCTGGCGGCCGACGAACACAGAAAGTAAACCGCTTCGGCTACCTCTTCGACGCTGACCAAACGCTTAAGGGCGTTGCCTTCGGCCATCGCTTGCAGAGCATGTTGCGGGGCAGTTTCGAGTCGGTGATTTCGTGCCGCGACACGACCGAGCAATGCTTGCGTGGCGACCGGCCCGGGGGCGATAGCATTAACGCGCACGCCGTGCGGCCCCAAATCGCGGGCCGCCGAGCGCATAATCCCAAGCACTGCGTGTTTGGACGCGCTATAGGCCATTTGTTGGCCGTGGGCAAAGCGGCCGTTGACCGAAGACATCAACAACGCCACGCCGCGACTGGCTTTCAGGGCTTCGGCGCTCGCCGCGAGTGTGAACGCCACCCCTCGCACATTGATCGCTTGCGCCTGGTCCCACTCGGCAACCTCAAGTTCGCCAGTGCTGCGCCACGGCGGCACCCAGCCGGCATTGGCAATGCACACGTCGAGTCGACCGCTTTGCGCGAGAATGTGTGCCACGGCCCGCTGCAAGTCTTGGTCGCGGGTGACGTCGCAGGCAATAAAATCCAGAACGTTTTCGCTGGCTGAGCCAGGCAAGTCTGCGCAATACACCCGGGCCCCGGCTTGGCGGAAACGCTTGGCGAAAGCCAACCCGAAACCGCCCGTGCCACCGGTGATCAGGACTACCTGTTCAGTCATGGGTCAGCTCCGCAGGCCCAGCTACTAGCGGCATAGGAAAGGTCGGTAATCAATATCCAGTGGCACCGGTTTGTCTTGCACCAGGCTGGCGATGATTCGAGCGATGATTGGCCCGGCGGTGAATCCCATCCACGGAAAAAAGTTCATAAAGAAACCGGGCGCCCCGGGTACTTCACCGAGGATCGGCCGCCAGTCATCGGTGCCGTTGACGACCGCCGCCCAGGTACGGATCACACGCAACGGGCCGAGCGCCGGAACCGTTTGCAACGCCAGTGCCATGTTCTGCGCCAGCGAGTCCGGATCGGTCACCGGATGCCCCCGGCCATGCCAGCGCGCCGGCCAGCCACCGCCGATCAACACCGAACCGATGGCATTCTGTTTGAGCGTGAGTTTTTCCCCGGCCGAGTACACCAGGTGCGGAATCAAAGGCCCGGTCTGTTCGGTCACTGCGACTTGAATCGCAAAGCCCTGGACGTCCGTATGGATGCCAAGCATCGCAGCAATTCGCCCGGCGTCTGCACCCGCTGCGTTGACCACACGACGAGCGATCAGCTCTTCATCGGCCAGCCGCACAAGGTAGTTCTGCTGACCACGCTCGAGGCCGACGACCTCGCTGTGGCGGCGGAATTTAACCCCCAGACGTTTTGCCGCATCGGCATACGCCAGCGTTGCAATCAGTGGGCTGGCCTTGCCCTCAATTGGGCAAAAAGCACCGCCGATTACCCGATCCGAGAGATACGGCGCGAGCTGGCGGACTGCAGACTGATCGAGCAGATTGACCTCCAGCCCATGCTCGCGCTCAAGTTCAGCCTTGGCCGCGATTTCGCGCATTTGCTGCTCGGTAGTGGCTACCAACAGGCCACCCTTGGTTGAGACTTCAAGGTCGACGCCAAGCTCGTTGGGCAGTTCGTGCCACATTGCAATGGAACGCACCATCAACTCTATGCTCGGAGCGAACCGTCGCGCCCACTCCGGGCCCTTGTTGACGAATGGGTCATGGGGGATTTGTGCATGCAGGCTGCCAGCATTCGAGCCCGATGCCTGGGTGTTGAGCTCTGTGCGCTCGAGCACCAGCACGTCCACCCCATCCTTTGCCAGATAGTAGGCCGTGGCACATCCGGCAAGACCGCCGCCGATGACAATCACATCGGCCATGGAAACAACTCCGGATCATCACTCATGTGGCTTTCACCTTCGTGCGCGCCTGACGTCGGGCGAGAAAAAAACCGTGGGACTGCGGCAGCAGATCATGGGCATCGGGCACTTGCAATTCCAGTGCCGCGTGATATGCAAAACTTGGATCATCCAGCAATGCCCGACCCAACGCCACCAGGTCGGCGGCGCCCTCGGCGATCACTTGGTTGGCATGCTGCGCTTCAGTGATCATCCCGACCGCCATGGTCGCCACCTCGGCCTCGGCACGAATTCGTGCTGCATACGGCACTTGGTGCCCCGCCGTGGCGACGGTGGCAGAACGCGCGACCGGGCCCAGGATCCCGCCTGCCGAGCAATCAACCAGGTCAACGCCATCAGCAGCCAACAACGCGGCCAGACGCACACTGTCGTCGAGGCTGATGCCGCCCTCCCCGTCGTCCACACAAGATGCGCGATACCACACCGGCATACTCGAAGGCACCACTGCACGCACGGCTCGCACCACCTCGAGCGCGAGCCGTGCGCGGTTGGCGAAGTCGCCGCCATAGGCATCGGTACGCAGATTGGCGAGCGGCGAAAAAAACTCATGAATCAAATAGCCATGGGCGCCATGGATCTCGACAAAATCCAGCCCCGCCTCTACCGCACGACGAGCCCCCTGCGCAAACGCCTGGATGACCTGCTGAATGTCATCGTGACTGGCGGCGGCCGGGGTCGGCCAGTCGACGTTATGGGCCAGTGCCGAGGGCGCCAATGTGGGCCATGCGGGGGTCGGACTGTCGGCCGTTAATGGCCCACTGCCCAGCCACGGTACCGCCGAACTGGCTTTGCGCCCGGCATGAGCCAGTTGCACGCCCAGCGGCACGCCGTGCTCATGATAGAGCCCGGCGAGGCGCCGAAGGCCGGCGATCTGCTCGTCGTTCCAGATGCCCAGGCAACCGGGGCTGATGCGACCGTCGCGCATCACCGCGGTGGCTTCAAGCATCGCGCCGCCGATCCCGCCTAAGGCAAACCGGGCGTGGTGGGCGTAGTGCCAATCGTTGACCAGGCCTTCAACAGCTTGGTACTGACACATTGGCGATACTACCAATCGATTGCGAAAACGCACGCTGCGAGATTCGAAAGCGGTGAACAACGGTGGACGGCTCATCACTACTCCTCGCTCATTTCGCTGCTTCAGCAGCCACGTAGCTATTGATATCGTCGAGGATGCTAACGATGCGTGTACGGCGCTCCACGCCTTCCTGACCCAGGTCAGCGAATTGCGTCAAGGGCGCGCGCACGTCACCGACCGGGTACCCCTGGGACGCCGCCAAGGCTTTCGAATAGCACTGATGGCCATAGGTCGGATGGCCTTCGGCAATGATGTGATCGAAGCTGCTGATCATTGCTTGAATCTTGCTCGCCTCTTGCAACTTGCCTTCCACCAGTGCTTCCCAGAGTCGCGTCGAAGCGCGTGGAATGTAGTTGGCATAGGGGTTCACATAGCCGACCGCGCCGAGCAAAAAGCTTTCGACCGGACGCTCTCCGGCAAACACATTCATCACGCCCTGGGTGCCTTCGACGATGTCGTAGATGCGCCCCACGTCCATGCTCGCTTCCTTGATGTAACGCACATTGTCGAAGGCTTTGGTCATGCGTGCGACGAGTGCGGCGGACATATCGACGTTGGTGGTCACAGGGTTGTTGTAGAGCATGATCGGCAACGAAGTCGACTCAGAAATCGCCCGGTAGTAATTGAAGATCTCGTCCTCGGTCGGGGTGTAATAATACGGCGGCGCAATCATGAACCCATCCGCGCCCAGGGCCTCTGCTTCACGGGTATAACGCACGGCGTTAGGGGTATAGGCGTCTGCAGTGCCGACAAGAACATCGATACGACCGTTGACCAGTTTCACCGTGGTTTCGATGTACTGGGTGCGTTCGTCATCCGAGATCGTCAGGAATTCGCCAGTAGTGCCGAGGATGATGATGCCCGGTGAGCCCGCCGCGATTTGCCATTCGATAAACGCTGCCAGAGCCTTGTAGTCGATCTGGCTGCCGTCAGCTGTAAAAGGCGTGACGGTGACGCCGTAACTGCCGCGAAATTCTTTACTCATGTTTGACTCCACTTTCCCTTAGGTTGTGCGCGGAAGCGATGCATGTTCGCGCAGAGATGTCATAAATGACGTTTTAACAGCGGACAAGACCCGTAAATGCTTATTTAAAGCGATAAAACCCAACGCACCCGCAAACGAATGTTACCATGGCGAACAAATGTTCGCGATAAACGTGTTTAACTTTTTCCCAGGGAGCCCGCCAATTCAGCGATGGTCACTGGCTTGACCGGCAAACGTGGCGCGAACCCGGACATCTCGGAACGCTGAGCGCCAGTAAGGGCGCAGACCTTTTCATCGAGTGTCGCTGAGCAGTAACGACCCTGGCAGCGGCCCATGCCGATTCGTGTGTGACGCTTGATCGCGCCGACGGTGCTGATGCCGTCATCCAGTGCCTGCTGCAGCGTGGCAAAGCTGACTTCTTCGCAGCGACAAACCAGGCATCCGCCCTTGGTGCCCGAAGTCACAGCGGGCGGTTTGGCATCAGCCTTATAAAAGGTCCACAGGGCTTTCTGGAAGGCCTGCTGGCGCTTGAGCTCGGCTTCGGCTTCGCGGCCACTTTCGTGCAGTTCACCGCTGAGCTTGAAGCCGCAAGCCATGGCCGCTTCAAGGCCCACCATGCGCCCTTCGGCCAACGCGACTTTGGCCCCCCCCAATCCGGTGCAGTCGCCGAGGGCAAACACACCGTCGATATCAGTCTGGCCGCGCGTATCACGGCGAGTCACCAATTGCCGGCGTTCAGCGTCGTAATCGTGACTGCAGCCCAAGGCGCGCAGCAGCTCATTGGCAGGCTCGAAGCCATAGCCGAGGCACACACAATCCACTTCGAAAACCTGCTCCAGGCTCTGGCCATCGGCGTCGCACAGACTGACCCGCAACGCTTCGCCCCGAGCTTCGATGCCGGACACCAACGCCCGGTGAATCATTTGCCCCTTTCCCCGTTGCAAAGCAAGCCGATAGCTCAAGCCATCGAGCATTAATCGAGGCGCAGTGACAGCCATGCGCAGCACACTGGACAACGTCGAGAGCCCCGGTGCGGCCGCCGCTTCGACCACCGCCACCACCGTCGCCCCGCCTGCTCGCAACTCCGCGGCCAATTGCAGGTTCAGCGGACCGTTGCCGGCGATCAGCACCCGGCGCCCAGGCAAACGTCGGGCGGTGCGCCATAACGTCTGCGCAGCTCCGGTGGTCATTACCCCTGGCAAGGTCCATCCAGGTACCTGCCAGGCGCGCTCATAAGCACCGGTAGCAATCACCGTGCAGCGCGGTTTCCAGCGCTGGGTATGGCCGTTGATCGCGATGCCATATTCGCCGGGTTCAAAGGCGCCCCAAACCAGCGCATCGCCTATCATTTCCACACCGCTGGCTTGCACTTGGGCGATCAGTTCGGCGCCCTGCCGATGCTGACGGTCCGGCGGCGCAATGTCCGGTCCCTCAACACTCAACTGCTTGTAATACTGGCCACCAGCAAGACTACGTTCGTCGAGGATTACCACGTCGGCCCCCGCCTGACGAGCCGCCAGTGCTGCAGATAAGCCCCCCGGCCCCGCTCCGATAACCAGCACATCAGGGGCGCGTACTTGCATCGGTTCGATCACCACGTTTTGCGCTACGTCCAGCGGCAGCGGCGCATTGCCAACACTGCGCTTGACGCTGATGGGGGCCACGACTTTGGTCATGCAGGCCCGTTGATTAGGCCGCCCATCGATCTCTACCAGGCACTCCTGGCACACACCCATGCCGCAGAAAATTCCTCGACAAGCACCGCTGCGAGTTTCCCGAAAATGCTTCACACCGCCCGCGATCAGCGCTGCGGCCAACGACTCGCCGGGACGCGCGGTTAACTCGGTGCCTTCGAAGGTGATGGCAATGCCTTTCATCCAGCGTCTCCATGTATCGTTGTCGTGCCTCAGTGGCGCAGGATCTTGCCGACAAACTCGCGAGTCCGTGCTTCGACCGGGGCCTCGAAAATCTGCTGCGGCGTGCCGATCTCGACCACCTGACCTTTGTCCATCATCACGATGCGGGTCGAGACTTCCCGCACGAATGACATTTCATGCGAGACAAGCAACATGGTGATGCCTTCCTTGGCCAGCGCCCGTACCGTGTCCAATACTTCATTGACCAGTTCTGGATCGAGGGCCGCCGTCACTTCGTCCAGCAGCAGAATCTTCGGACGCAGCGCCAGCGCCCGGGCGATGGCCACTCGCTGTTGCTGACCGCCGGACAATTCATCCGGATAGGCATGGTATTTCTCGCCAAGCCCGACCTTCGTCAACAGCGCCTTGGCTTCGATTTCGACTTCGTCATGCGGGCGCTTCTTGATTTTGGTGGGGGCAATCGTGACGTTGCGCAACACGTCCATGTTCTGGAACAGGTTGTACTGCTGAAAGACGATGGCCATTTTATCCCGTGCGGCCCGCAGGCTGCTTTTCGACACATAGTCGAGTGGCTCATCATCGATCAACACGCGCCCTGCCGTAGGCGGCAACAGGCCCATCAATACTCGCAACAGGGTACTTTTACCCGAGCCAGACGGCCCGATCAGGCTGATCACTTCACCGCGATCAACCGACAAGTTCACGTTTTTCAGGACCGGAATTTGCGCGTACGCGCTCGACAGATTTACGACGTTGAGGTGAGCCAAGACGATTCTCCAAATAAGCGCCAAATTTACTGAGCGGGTAAGACAGGGCGAAATAAGCAGCAAGGATGACGCCGTACACCAGGAACGGCGAATAGCCCCGGTTCATCAGCACTTTGCCGGTGAAAGTCAACTCGACGACGCCCATCTGCGACGCCAACGAGGTGTCTTTGATGAACATCACCATGAAGGCGAAAGCCGGCGGCAGGATGACTTTCCAGGACTGTGGCAGCAACACCATGAACAGAGTGCGGGTAAAGCCGAAGTTCATCACCTGCGCCGCTTCAAGCTGCTGCCGAGGCACCGACTCAAGCCCCGCACGGATAATCTCCGAGAGGAATGCGGTGGCGACCAGGCAGATCGACACGGTGGCAATTGCTGACAACGAAATGTTTGAGCCCAGGCCTTGCGAGGCGTACATCACGATGAACAGGATCACCAGAAACGGAATGCGTCGAAACACCTCGACGTACACCGTTACCGCAAGCCGAAACAGCATCATCCAATTGCTGGTGGTGCTGCGGATCACCGTGATTGCAAAACCGGCGACAGCCCCCACGGAACAGCCGATCACAGTCATCATCAAGGTCCGGCCCATGGCTTCGAGCACGAAGACAAAGGTGTACCAAGTGAAGAATCGCGGGGCCTGGGAAATGATCAGATCGAACATCAGAACACCTTGATTTTTGCGCGAAACAGGTGACGGCCAACCAGCCCCAAAGCAATCGACGCAATGAAGGTCAATGCCACGTAGATCGCCGCCACCACCGAGAAGGTTTCAATGGTTCGCAGGTTGGCGGTCGAAATATTGATGGCCCGGCCGGTCAGTTCCTCGACACCGAAAATGGCACCGAGAGAGCTGCCCAGCACTAGCCACACGAAGAAGTTGCACAGCGGTGCGTAAATGGTCTTGGCAATGTGCGGCAAGATCACATAGCGGACCGTTTGCAACCCGGACATGCCGAGAGTCACGGCGGTTTCGATCTCGGCCTTGCGCACCGACTCGACGCCGGAGCGCAAGATATCGGTCAGGTACGCACCAGAGTTGAGCGTCAGACCTATCAGCACGGCTGTCATCGGCTCCAGCACGATGCCGACATCGGGCAACGCGTAGAACAGAAAGAAAATCTGCACCAGCGCCGGCGTGTTAGTGAACAGCGTGATGTAAACGCTGACCAACGCGCGCAGCAGGCGCCCGCCATGCAGTTTGGCCATGGCGCCCGCCAGACCGATGGCAGACCCGAGCCAAAAGGAAACAAACGCGATTTCCAGGGTCAGCACCGCCCCTTTCAACAGATAGGGCAGGTTCTGGATTACGTTGGAGAACTGAAAGGTGTAGTCCACGAGGCTATCCGTCTTTTTTCGCCGACCCGCAGGCAGCCAACGGGCTGCCTACGAGTCATTGCGGGAGTTAGAAGTACGGGTTTGCTTCCACAGGCTTGAGCATCGGCGCACCGTATGCTTTCTGCCAAGCGGTATTGATGAAGCCGTTACTGTGCATTTCGAACAGCAGAACGTTCAGGTAGTCGCGCAGACCGGTGCTGTTCTTCGCCACGCCGATGCAGTCATAACCCACGGAAATCGGGTCTTTGAGCACGCGCCATTTGACATCGGGGTAGTTCTTGGTGAAGTTCATGAAGAAATCGATGTTCTCCACGATCGCATCGCCACGACCTTGAGCCACCGCGCGCACGGTATCGGCAATGGTTTCAACCAACAGGACGTTGGATTTTGGCAGCTCTTTTTTCAAGTAGTCGACCGACCAGTTCCCGCGCATGTTGACCAATTTGATATCCGGACTGTCGAGCTGTTTCCAGCTATCAACCTTGAGCTTGTCGGTGGTCAGTACGGCCATCGATTCGGTGTGCAGCGGCACAGTGAAATCGATCAGTTTGCCGCGCTCGGAGTTACGCGTGAGGGCACCAAGGGAAATGTCGATCCGGTCCGATTGCAGGAACGGTACTCGCTGAGCACTTTCGGTGGGCACGAACTCGACTTTAACGGAGAGATTGCGGGCGATTTCGTTAGCGGCATCAATATCGAAGCCCACCAATTCGTTTTTATCGTTATAGGAACTCATCGGCGGAAAGTTCGGGTTAACGCCGACGCGCAAGGTGCCGCTCTGAATGATCGAATCGAGGCTGCGTGCTTGCACCGCGCCAGAGACGGCCACCGCGACAACAGCCAGTGAGAGAATGACAGCTTTCAATTTCAGCATGTGAAACTCCTGATTTGGAGGGCAGGCGACGCCAGCGCAGGCTGGAATCTCAATGTCTGACTTCGCCGCATACATGTCAATATTTTTAAGCGCAATGCGAACATTTTGTGTCACTGCGCACAGCCTGATAGCAATAATTCACTTAACGCACGTAGCTGGCGCCATTCACATCCAGGGTTGCACCGCTCAGGTGCCTGGAGCGACCGCTGGCCAAAAACGCTACCAGGGCCGCAATGTCACTGGGTGGTACCCACTCGCCCATGGCCAACTGAGCAGTAACGCCCGCCTCGCCGCCCTGGGTCAGAGCAAACGACTCAGACATCTGTGTACGTACCACGCCAGGCGCCACGATGTAAGCGAGGATGCCCTGCTTGGCATACGCCCGCGCCACAGTCTGGGTCATCGAGCGCACGGCGGCTTTCGAAGCAGCGTAGGCAATAGTGTCCGGGTTGGTCACACCGCGCTGAGCTGCCCAACTGGAAATGGTGATCAAAATGCCGCCGCCATTGGCCTGAAAGTGCTTCACCGCACGCCGGATCAAGCGCGCCGGGGCTAGAACATTGACGCTAAGGGTTTCCTCCCAGACGCTGTCCCAAGTCTCATCATCGGCTGCCAAGCCGCCGTGCCAGCGCATGATCGCCGCATTATTGACAAAGCCATCGATGCGCCCCTGCCAGGCTTGCGCCTGATCCCACAGACGTTCAACAGCGACGAGGTCATGCAAATCAGCCTGTATAAACAGCTTGTCCTCTGCAGCCACATCGGCCAGTGCCTGCTCAGCACCTTCGCGATCAGTGCCGTAATGCGCGATGACTCGTGCGCCCGCCTCACCCAAGGCTGTGGCAATAGCCGCGCCGATACCTTTGGATGCGCCGGTTACAAGCAACGTCTTACCCTTCAACTCAAACATTGGATACTCCATGAATTAGCCCGGGCATTGACGGTGCCAATACGCGGGCGAAGGTTGACTGGCCGAATTACCGACCGCCGATACACAGATCAAATAACGTGCTGCCGTTATGGGCATGCCAACGTCGAGACAGAGCCCAAAGGGCGAGAGGAGGCGCGGGCCACGAGCCTCGCGAGGGTGTTGTATGCACAGCTGAATGCATGGCTACGACTCCATCATTTAGTGTTTTTTATTTTCGATGTAGACGTTAACTTATCGCACAATTGTGCGCATTGCAAACTTCTGTTCGCAATATTTTCAAAGGATTTTTCACAGATTCGGGAGAGGATTTTCGGGCAAAAAAAATCGCGCCCGATCAACGATCGGAGCGCGAAAAATCGCGAAGCCGGCAGAAGCGAGGTTTAGCCCTGGAGCGCTTGCGTGATGTTTTTTGAAGCCTCCAGCAACTCGGTCAAAATCCGCGTACTCATGTCCTGCAAGGTCACGCGCTCGGTGGGGCAAGGGACGTTAAGTGCCGCCACAACCTTGCCATCACGATCACGTATGGGCACTGATATCGAGCGCAGACTGATCTCCAGTTCCTGATCGACAATCGACCAGCCCCGCAAGCGGGTTTCATTGATCAACTCGCGCAGCTTCACCTTGGAGGTCACGGTGTGCTGGGTGAATTTAGTCAGCGTGGTTTTGTCCAGGTATTCCTGCAACTCAGCCTCTGGAAGCGCCGCCAACAGCACTCGCCCGGTCGAAACGCTGTGCGCCGCCGAGCGACTGCCAATCGAGATACTAATGTTGACAACCCGCGTCGAGTTGGCCCGAGCCACATAAATCACGGCGTCGCCATCCAGCACGGCCGCAAAGCAGGATTCTTGCAGACGATCGGACAAAGCACTCATGATCGGCTGGGCTACGTCCCAAATATTCATCGAGGACAAGGCTGAAAAGCCAATCTCGAGAATTTTCGGTTTAAGGCTAAAAAATTTGCCATCGCTTTCAGCGTAACCTTCACGCACCAGGGTCAACAGAAAACGTCGTGCAGTCGCTCGGCTCATGCCGCTCGCTTCCGCGACTTCACTGAGGGTGCGGCGTGGTGTATGCCGGGTGAAGGTCTTGATGACTTCGAGGCCGCGAGCGAAAGAACCCACATAATCGCGATCACGGTTCTCAAGGTCGTCGATTGGTGATTCTGATTCGAGCATTTTGGACACCTTTCCTGAAGAAAATCTGTGCGGCCTGCGCACAGATGTTTAGTTCGGAATATATCAGCTCACCTGTGCAACGCATACGTATTTTAGCTCGGTGAACTCTTCGATGGCGTGATGAGAGCCTTCGCGACCGATGCCTGACGATTTCACCCCGCCGAAGGGCGCACCTTCATAGGAGGTAGCACCGGTGTTGACCCCGACGATGCCGACCTCAAGCGCTTCGCTGACCCGCCACACCCTGGCGTTGTCGCGCGTGAAAAAGTATGCCGCCAGGCCGAATTCAGTGTCATTGGCAGCCGCGATCACTTCAGCTTCGGTTTCAAAGCGGAACACCGGAGCCACGGGACCGAAGGTTTCTTCCACAGCAATGCGCATATTGGCGGTTACATCCGCGAGTACCGTTGGTTCAAAAAACGTCTGGCCCAAGGCATGACGACGACCGCCAGTGACGATGCGGGCGCCCTGCGTAATTGCGTCATCTATATGTTGCTGAACTTTCTGCACTGCCGCTTCGTCGATCAACGGTCCTTGCTGCACGCCTTCAACCTGGCCGTCTCCAACTTTGAGCGACGCGACTGCCGCGGCAAAACGCTCCAGAAAGCGGTCATGAATGCCGCTCTGCACATAGATGCGGTTGGCACAGACACAGGTCTGACCCATGTTACGAAACTTCGAAGCAATGGCACCGGTAACAGCAACATCGATATCGGCATCATCAAAAATGATCAACGGCGCGTTGCCGCCCAGTTCCAGCGCGACTTTCTTGATGGTCCCGGCAGCCTTGGCCATCAGTGAACGGCCGACTTCGGTCGAGCCAGTGAAGGTCACTTTGCGCACCAGCGGATGGGTCGACAATTCGTCGCCCACCTCCCCGGCTGCGCCGGTCACCACGCTGAACACCCCGGCTGGCAAACCGGCGCGGTGGCCCAGCTCCGCCAGTGCCAATGCCGAGAACGGTGTGGCGCTGGCCGGCTTGAGTACCATGCTGCAACCGGCCGCAATCGCCGGGCCAGCCTTGCGCGGAATCATCGCCATCGGGAAGTTCCACGGTGTGATTGCCGCACACACGCCGATCGGCTGCCGCAATACCAGCATGCGCTGGCCCCGCTGCGGCGCGGCAAGAATTTCGCCATAAACACGCTTGGCTTCTTCAGCGAACCACTCGAAAAAAGCAGCACCGTACAGGATCTCGCCCTTGGCTTCGGCCAAAGGTTTGCCTTGTTCTGCGGTGAGGATCAGCGCCAGGTCGTCGGCGTTTTCCACGATCAAGTCGTACCAGCGCTTGACTATTTTAGCCCGCTCGCCAGCCGGGCGCGCCGCCCACAACCGGAATGCGTCCTCGGCGCCTTCAATGGCCTCGATGGTCTGTGCACGCCCCGCCTTCGGAACCCGCCCGACCAACTCTCCAGTGCTCGGGTTAGTCACCTCAATCCAACCGCAACCGGGCGGAACCGACCACACACCATTGACGAAAATCGCTTGCTTGAGCAATGAAGGGTCTTTCAAGTTCAGCATGATTTGTTTCCTCGTTGCGGGATTAAGGTGTACATTTATGTTCGCACAACGCCCATAACACCGCAATGCGCACAAATCATCAACCGAAAACTAAGTTCGCAACAGGAGAGACCATGGATTCACATACTCCATCGACCGATCTGCATGACTTGGACCGGCGTTATTTTCTGCACCCGTTCACCGCACTTGCCGAGCATGAACGCAATGGCCCGTTGGTGATGGTCAAGGGCGAAGGTGTCTGGCTGGAAGATACCAACGGCCGGCGCTACATCGACTCCATGGCAGGCCTCTGGTGCGTCAACGTCGGCTACGGTCGCCGGGAAATCGCCGACACTCTGCACGCCCAGGCCATGCGGCTGCCCTACTATCACTCATTTTCATCGATGGCCACCGACACGCCGATACTGCTCGCCGAGAAATTGATCAAACTCTCGCCAGTGCCGATGTCCAAGGTGTTCTTCGGCAACTCCGGTTCCGACGCCAACGACACACAGGTCAAACTGGTCTGGTACTACAACAATGCTCGCGGATTGCCGCAAAAGAAGAAAATCATTGCGCGCAATCGCGGATACCACGGCGTCACCGTGGTAGCTACTGGCCTGACCGGCCTGCCGGGGATGCATGCTGGCTTCGATCTGCCACTGCCCTTTATCCGCCATACCACCGCGCCGCACCGGTTGTGGCAAGCCGAACCCGGTCAAAGCGATGCGGCCTTCGTCGCACGCCTGGCCGCTGACCTGGAAAACCTGATCCTCGCCGAAGGCCCGGACACCGTGGCGGCGATGATCATGGAGCCAGTGATGGGCGCCGGTGGAGTGATCGTCCCGCCACCTGGCTACTACGCCGCGATGCAGGCGGTGCTGGATAAATACGACGTGCTGCTGATCGCTGACGAAGTGATATGCGGTTTCGGTCGCCTGGGCACCCAGTTCGGCAGCGAAAAAATGGGCATGCGCCCTGACCTGATGACGGTTGCCAAAGGCATTACCTCGGCTTACGTGCCACTGTCGGCGTGCATAATTTCCGACAAAATCTGGCAAGGCCTGTTGCTCGGTGGCGAAAAGTATGGCGCATTCGCCCACGGCTACACCTACAGCGCTCACCCACTGGCCGCCGCCGTTGCGCTGACCAACCTGCAGATCATCGAAGACGAAGGCCTGGTCGCCCAAGCCGGCGCACGCGGCGAACTGATGCATCGTTTGTTGCGCGACGCTTTCGCCGATCATCCGGCGGTGGGCGAGATACGCGGCGTCGGGCTGATGGGAGCGGTCGAGTTTGTTGCTCGTCGCGATCCAGCCACGCCATTCGACCCGGCGTTGAAGGTCGCACCACGGATCGCCCGCGCCGCGCTCGAAGAAGGCCTGATAACCCGCGCATTGCCCCAAGGCGATTCGATCTCGTTTTCGCCGCCGTTCGTGATCAGCGAGGACGAAGTGGTCGAAATGGTCGCGCGTGCACGACGCGCCGTGGACAAGGTGTTCACCCAACTGCACGCCGAGGGTCACTGGAAAGGTTGAAACAAACGGTAGTCGCCGGCGCAGTGTGCGCCGGCGACTAAACATTACTCAGCGCCGGGGTGCTTGCGCTGATAAGCGCGCCAAGTAGTAGCCCAGCGGGCCGGGTCTTCCAGAGGGCCAGTATCAAGACGACCGATCGGATGATTGTGCGGCGCAGTACGCACCAGCTCGGGGTTGTCGTAGGCCTCCTGGCACACCTGGGCCAGCACTGCGATCCAGTAATCGATGTCTTCCTTGGACCACATCTCGCCCGCTTCGGGGGTAAACGGCTGGGCAATCACCCAAGGCTCGTGAGCCAGCCAGAAGGCGTCAACGCCGTAATCGACCATTCGGTTCTGCACGTCATAGGCACTGATACCGGTCTCTTGCGTCAGCACTTCGAGACTGTAGCGCGTCATCTCCAGCCGCCATGCCTTGACGTGCGGATGCGAACAAGTCACCCCACGAATCTGACTGAGCCTCTTGCCCATGTAGTTGTTGGCCAGCACCGACAAATCCGACGCCTCTGCGATCCCGTCAATGCCCATTGCCCGCACCCACGCGTAAGCCTTGATGATCTGCGGCAGGTTACCGAGGAACTCGCGCACCCGGCCAATACCCAGCTCGGTGCCCGCCTCCAGTCGAAACGCTCCTTGCTCTTCAACCAGCACAGGCCCCGGCAGATAAGGGATCAATTCGTCGCTGCAACCGTAGGCGCCCACGGCCGGCCCGCCACCGCCCTTCGGTGCACCGAAGGTTTTGTGCAGCATGAACATGCAAGCATCGAAGCCTAGATCCCGCGCCCGAATCTTGCTCATCACACCGTTGAAATTCGCATGGTCGTAGAAGCACAGACCACCTGCCTCCTTCACCACGCGCACCCACTCAGCAATGTCTGGATTGTAGATACCCATGTCGTCCGGATTGTTGATCATCAATGCCGCCGTGCGCGAAGAGACTGCCGCCTTGAGCGCTTCGAGGGACGGATAGCCGTTCTCCTCCAGCGGCAAAGTGATGATCTTGAATCCCGCCGTTGCCGCCGTCGCTGGATTGCACGGATGCGACTGGATCGAGGTAATGATCTCGTCGCGCGTCTCGAGTTCACCGCGTGCCGCGTGGTAGGCACGAGTCACGCACACGTGCAGAAATGCCGCATCGGCGCCACCAGCGGCCTGGAACACAAAGCGATCCATGCCCGACAATGCCCGAAGATTCAAATCCAGGTTGTGCATGATCTGCAACGAACCCTGCAAACTTGAATCAGGCTGACGCGGGTGCAACTGCGCGACATCATCACGTGCGGTAATCGCTTCGTTGACACGTGCGTTGTACTTCATGGTGCAAGTGCCAAACAGGGAAATGCCCATCATCCCCAGGGTCTGTTGCGACAAGTGCAGGTAGTGGCGCAACACATCGGGCTCGGACATTTCCGGCAGTTGCGGCATAAATTTTCGGCGCATCGACGCCGGGATCGCACTCAGGTCGCCGGGAACGTTGGCTACGGGAAACACTACGCCACGGCGCCCGGCGCGAGACAAGGTCATCACCACCGGCTCGTCCCACACGGCAGCCTGGTATCGACGCAACTTGATGGACTCATTCATGGCTCAATACCTCGCGAAGGGCGTCAACCAACCGGTCGAGGTCGGCGTCCTGGTGCAGTTCAGTGACGCAGTACAATGCACTCTGCCCGAGCTCCGGAAATTCCTGGCTCAGGTCATGCCCGCCGAAAATCCCCCGCGCCAGCAACGCCTGATTGATCGTTGCCACCGACTGACCGCTGGCATTGAAATCGACCACGAACTCCTTGAAAAACCCGTCACCATACCGGACCAATACACCCGGCAGCTCATTCAAACGTCGAGCAGCCTGATGCGCCTGCGCAAAGATCAATTCGCCGACATCGACGAACCCTTGCGGGCCCATTAGCGACATGTACACCGCATTGGCGATTGCCCACAGGTAGACCGAGTTGCCGGTCCAGTCTTTTCCGTTTTCCCGTAGCCCATAAGAGGACTGCTCAGCC
This sequence comes from Pseudomonas sp. GW821-FHT09H03, assembly GCF_059415945.1. NCBI lineage: Bacteria > Pseudomonadati > Pseudomonadota > Gammaproteobacteria > Pseudomonadales > Pseudomonadaceae > Pseudomonas > Pseudomonas sp. GW821-FHT09H03. Next base: position 140,733 of record NZ_JBWKOF010000010.1, read on the forward strand.
AGCGACAAGCCGAAACCGACTTCACCAGAACGCAAGGTTGTGGTGATGCTGATCAATAGCGTCGGGTACTCCCGAGCGTAGCGTTCTTCGTCTCGGGTAGCGATAAACCCACCCAAGCCCCCGCCGCCATACATAGGGATGCCGAGAGTCTGAATAGTGCCGACAACAATGTCGGCGCCATATTCCGGTGGCGGCGCAAGCACGCCGAGAGAGATCGGATCGACGCCGACCACGAATTCCGCACCTTGGGCATGCGTCAACTCTGCGATGGTGGCTGCGCCACCGTCGATCAGGCCAAAGTAGTTCGGCGTTTCCAGATACACCGCTGCGACATGGTCACCGAGTTTGCGCTTGAGGTCCTGCAAATCCATGGTGCCAGTCAAGGGATCAGCGGCGACGAACTCTAAACTCAGTTCATTGGCCATGTTGGGTTCGCAGTAATTGCGAATTACCGCCAGCCGCTCTGGATCGATGATCGCCGGAAGCAACAACGTATTGCGACCGTTCAGTCGCGAAGCCATGCGCAATGCATGACCGGCAGCACAGCCCCAGCTGTAGACCGGCAGACCAACATACTCGCAACCGACCAGTTCACCCAACTGACTGCTGAACTCGAACCACGCCTGGCAGCGGCCCTGATCGGACGAAGGCGTGCCCCATACCGACGTCAGGAATTCACTGCGACTGGCAATCTCGTTGCAAATAGCCGGCACGTGATGCTGCCAGCACCCCCCCCCGAGAAAACTCAACGTATCGCTGCAGTTACGGTTACGACCGAGGATTTCGCGAAGGTGCCGGCTCAAGGTTACTTCTGAGCGCATACCGCCCATAAGTTCGGGATTTTTTTTCAAACGGTGCGCTTCAGGAATCTGTTCGAAAAGCGCTTCGACAGACTCAACACCTAGGACATCTAGCATCTCTTGCTTGATATCAGGCAGTGCATTGGCCATAAAAGGATGGGCAAATCTTGGTTGACTCATCTTACCTCCGGACGCAATATTAGGTCTTATGCGAACTTTTGTTTGTACTGCGCACAATCTACGTGGCAATACTGACACTCGCAACCGTTCAATGACCCGAAGGCGAGTCTCGATGACGTTCAAGGTTGGCCTGTTAATCAATCCCTTTGCCGGGCTCGGCGGAACGACTGGCCTGAAGGGTAGCGACGGTGCCGAGATGGTCGCTCTGGCGCTGCAACTGGGCGCTCGGCCGCAAGCCCACGATCGGTGCGTGCGGGCGTTGCGGCGCCTGATCGGCAGCGATGCGCAGATTTTTACTGTGCCCGGCGAAATGGGTGAGGACGCCTGTGCTGCAGCGGACTTGCAGGCGCAGATTGTTGCAACTCCGCCAGCCGAGTACTCGTCGCGAGACACAATTGAAGCCTGCCATGCACTGCTCGCCCAGTCGGTTGACCTGCTGCTGTTCGGCGGGGGGGATGGCACCGCCCGCGATGTGGCGGCGGCCGTATCTTCGATGACGACCACTGTGCTCGGCATTCCCTGCGGAGTGAAAATGTATTCCGGGGTGTTTGCACGCTCGCCAGAACATGCCGGTGAACTCGCCCGTCACTGCGCCAATGGCGGTGTCGCAAGTCATGAAGCCGAACTGCTCGACATCGATGAACAAGCTTCCCGTGAAGACCGCGTCAGCACCCGCCTTTACGGCTACGCACGGGTGCCAGCCGAGCCACGACACATGCAAAGCGCCAAGTCGGGCAGCTCCAATCCGGACCGGGCCGTAGAAGCTGAAGCGGCGTTGTTTGCCGCGCAGATGCAGGCAGGGCACGTTTACTTCCTGGGTCCCGGCCGGACGATTCAAGCTTTGTCCAAACATCTAAACGGTGACAGCACGCTGCTGGGCGTCGACGCCTACCTAGGTAAAACCTTGATCTGTCGCGACGCCAACGAAAACGACCTGTTGACACTCGCAGTGAAATATCCGCCCCACGTGGTGGTCAGCCTTACTGGAGGCCAGGGTTGCCTGTTCGGTCGCGGCAACCAGCAAATCAGCGCCGCAGTTCTCGCATCGATTAGCCCGGCACATCTACACGTACTGGCGAGCAGCGAAAAAATCGCCGCGCTGCCCCAGGGCCAATTGTTTGTCGACAGCGGCGATCCGGAAATCGACACCCGTCTCAGCGGATTTATCCGCGTGCACACCGCCCCTGGACGCAGCGCCATGGTGCGTGTCGTTCACTGACTTTTTTGCCCTACAAAAACAACAGGAGACCCCATGCACTCATCCCCTCACGTGGTTGCCGTAATTGGCGCTGGCAGCATTGGTGTGGCATTCGCCATCGTCTTCGCCCGTGCCGGCTGGAGCGTGCGCCTACAAGACCCGGACGCCCAACGCCTGCAACTGGCCCGCCAGGAAATATTCAGCCGTTGCTCGGAGCTGGTTACCTTCGGATTACTCCAGGAAACGCCAGAAACCCTCAGCGCCCGGGTGCATCTGTTTGAAGATCTGGCCGGCGCAGTGACCGACGTCAGCCTAATTCAGGAATGCGCCCCGGAACGGCTCGACCTGAAGATCGAGCTATTTCGACAGCTCGACAGACTCGCCCCTCCCAGTGCGATTCTCGCCAGTTCATCTTCCGCACTGACGGCTTCAAGCTTCGCGCAAGGGCTGCCCGGTCGCGATCGCTGCCTGGTTGCGCATCCGGGCAACCCACCATACTTGTTGCCGGTGATCGAAATCGTTCCCGCACCGTTCACCGATGCGCAACATGTCGACCGAGCTCTAGCTCTTTATACCGAAGCGGGCCTGACGCCCGTGCGCCTGCAAAAGGAAATAGAAGGCTTTGTGTTCAACCGCCTGCAAGGCGCATTGCTACGTGAAGCATATTGCTTGGTGCGTGATGGCATTACCTCAGTCGCCGACATCGACAAAGTCGTGAGTCAGGGTCTGGGTTTGCGCTGGACATTCATGGGCCCCTTCGAAACCGTCGACCTCAATACTCGCGGCGGTATCGGTTCGCACGCTCTAAAAATGGGCCCGGCCTACGCGCGTATGGGAGCGGAACGCGGGCAGCATGATCCGTGGACCGCCGACCTGGTGGCCAAGGTCGAAGCACAACGTCGGGCATTGGTGCCGCTAGAGAATTGGGAAGAACGGGTCGCATGGCGAGACCGGGCGCTGATGGAGCGAGCCAGTGATGCGTTGAAGAGAGAAAAGACGAGGCCGTAGCCCAAAAGCCGGCAATATTTTTCTCCCGGTCGTGATCTATCACCTCCGGGACTCCACATCCTGGAACGGTCACCTGCGCCATTCATGTCGCAGGCTGCTCTCAACGAAACCAAGAGCCGGCTCCACCAAAGACGGTACGCGCGTTCCGGCGCGACGCAACAGTCCACATCCCCGCCCCCCGATCCCCCAAAGCTTGTGTGTTACTCAAAGCGAACACTCGAATAACGCGGCGGCGCCTTGGCCACCGCCAATGCACATGCTCACCACGGCGTAGCGCACATTGCGTCGCCGCGCTTCGAGGAGGGCATGGCCAACCAGGCGGGTCCCGCTCATGCCATAGGGGTGGCCAAGGGCGATGGCACCTCCATTGACGTTGAGTCGCTCAGGCGGAATGCCCAGTGCGTTGATGCAATAAACAACCTGAGAGGCAAACGCCTCATTGAGCTCCCAAAGGCCGATATCATCCACCTCAAGCCCGCTTCTGCGCAGTAGCTTGCGCACCGCCGGCACGGGTCCGATACCCATTTCGTCTGGTGCGCAGCCTTCTACCACACAACTGACCAGACGTCCCAGCGGTTGCAGGTTATGGTTGCGCAACTGCTCTTCCGAGACCACCAGGCAGGCGGCAGCACCATCTGACAGCGGACAGGCGTTACCAGCTGTGACCGTGCCCTTGTCGAACAGCGGTTTCAATATTGCCAGGCCATTGTCACTGGTAGCGGGGCGAGGACATTCGTCACTGGCGATATCGATTTCGATCACTTCCTCCAGGCCACTTTCGCGGTCCTGGATCCGTTGCGTCACTCGCACAGGAGTGATTTCCTCGGCAAATACTCCTCTGGCGAGGGCATCGACCGTGTTCTGCTGGCTGCGCAAAGCATAAGCGTCCTGCGCCTCACGATTGATCCCGTAACGACCGGCAACCACCTCGGCGGTCTGCGCCATGGGCATGTAAGTGGCGGGCAATCGCTGCAGAAGGCCGCGATCTTGTCGCCGGTAGCTGTTCATGTGATCGTTCTGCACCAGGCTGATAGATTCCACCCCACCAGCCAGAATCAACTCGGCGTCGCCGGCCTGAATACGCTGGCTGGCAATGACGATGGACATCAATCCGGAGGCGCACTGGCGATCCACCGTCATACCCGGCGTACGTAGGGGGAGATCTGCTGCCAGCGCCGCCATGCGGCCAATGTTGTAGTACTGCGAACCCTCGGGTAACGCGCAGCCGAGAATCACATCATCGATGTCCTGCCGGCCAATGGCCGCACGCCGTAGTACGGCCTTCAGTGCGAAAGCCGCCAGGGTAGGAGCGTCGGTATCGTTGAATGCGCCCTTGTAGGCGCGGCCGATAGGCGTACGAGCATAGGCAGCGATGTATACAGCAGAAGATGCGTGATTCATCTTGGGCTTCCGGGTCAGATACGGTCGTCGTGGAATGGCGCGGTAATCGCTTTGAGCTGGGTGAGACTGAGATCGCCAAGAATTTCCCGTAACGCAAGACCGCTGGTGGTGACATCGAACACTGCGTGCTCGGTGATGATCCGCGTCACGCAGCGGCGTGCGGTCAGCGGCAGGTCGCAGCGCTCGAGAATCTTCGCTCGGCCATCCTTGTCGCAGTGCGGCATGGTCACAATCACCTGCCGGGCCTTCTGCGCCAGCTCTGCCCCGCCACCGATCCCGGCGACTATCTTGCCAGGCACTAGCCAGTTGGCCAGGTCGCCATGCACGGAAACCTGCATGGCACCAAGAAACGTAATATCTAACAGGCCCCGGCGAATGATGCCGAAGGAGGTAGCGCTATCGACGATGGCTCCGCCGGGCACTACGGTCACATAGCCGCCTCCAGCGTCGATCAACTCGGCGTCGAGGTTGTGCTCACGGGCCTGGGGGCCTACACCGACTATGCCGTTCTCTGAATGTATCCACACCTGAATGCCAGGCGCCACGTGGTCGGGGATCAGCGTCGGCAAACCGATGCCCAGATTGACTAACTGGCCGTCGCGAATCTCCGCAGCGGCGCGGCGAGCAATGGCCTGGCGCAGGTCAGCGGAGGATGGGCTGGTACTCATGGGAGCTCCTTGATACGGCGACCAGATGGTGTACGAAGATGCCTGGGGTGTGGATGCTGTCCGGGGCCAGCGGCTGCTCGCGCAAATCGTAGACTTCGGCGATCACACAGTCGGCGGCCATTGCCATCAGCGGCCCGAAATTGCGCGCGCTGCCATGGTATTGCAGGTTTCCATTGAGATCTGCGCGATGGCCGGCGATGAATGCATAATCGGCTTTAAGCGCTAACTCGACGTATAACTGGCGACCATCGACGGACACTGTCTGGCGCTGCTGGCCGAGCTCATCCGGCAACTCGATGTCGGTCAGGAAGGCCGGCAATCCAACCCCTGCGCAACGAATACGCTCAGCGAACAAACCCTGCGCGACGAACTCGACTTCCAGGCTGCCGTCAGTGAACGCGCGCCGCGCCGCGCCGCTCAAGCCCAGATGGGTGGTGATCATCTTGCGGATTGCACCGGCATCGATCAGCCGCGAGACACCATAACCGTCCTGGTTGGCGTCGTTCTTAATGATCACCAGGTCACGCTTGCCCTGCCGCCCCAGTTCTTCCAGCAGGGAGAATGGCGTGCCCGGTGAACCGAAGCCACCGACCATGATGCTACTGCCATGAGCGATGGCATCCACTGCGTCGGCGAGCGATCGTTGCTTGTTCATGGGCGGCTCCGCTGCGCCTGGAAGGCGTCGAAGGTTGCCTCGAGCAAATCGACGATCTCATCACACTGCGCAAGGGTAGTAATTAGTGGTGGCGAGATTAACGTGTGGTCGCCCTTCTCACCCATCAGCGAACGTCGAGGGTAAATGATCAGGCCGTGTTCTCGGGCTATGCGGGTGATGCTGTCGCTGACATTGTCGGCCAACGGGAAAGGTTCCTTGCTGGTGCGGTCAGAGACGTACTCGATAGCCTGCAGATAGCCTAGGCCGCGCACGTCGCCAATGAACTCGTACCGTGCACCGAGCGCCTGCAGGCGCTCCAGCAGATAGGCACCATTGTCCGCGACACGTGGCACAAGGTTATCGTCCTCGATAGCCTGGATCACCGCCAGCGCGGTAGCACTGGCCAACGGATTGCCGGCGTAGGTGTAACCGTGTTGGAAGCCTCCCGAGGAAAGGATCGGGTCGGTGAGTTCAGCGCGGGTCAACACTGCCGATACTGGGTAATAACCGGCCCCCAGGCCCTTGGCCAGGCACAAAATGTCCGCTTGCACATTCCAATGCTCATAACCGAACCAGCGGCCGCTACGACCGATACCGGTCATTACTTCATCGAGGATCAACAGTACGCCGTAGCGCTTGCATATTGCTTGAATGCGCGGGAAGTACACGTTGTGAGGCACCTCAGCGCCAGTGCTGGCACCGCCGATTGGCTCAACGATGAAGGCAGCGACGTTCTGTGCGCCGGCTTCAAGGATCGCCGCTTCCAACTCATCGGCGCAGTTCAGCGCATGGGTCTCGGGGCTGAGGCCTTCAGGTATGCGGTACTGGGTCGGTGATGCGATCTTCGGGTAGTGCTGAAACATTGGTGTGAAGGGCTTGGTCAGCGGCGTGTAGCTGGTCATTGCCAGCGCGCCCATGGTCGAGCCGTGGTAAGCAGGTTGGCGGCTGATGAATACCTTGCGCTGTGGCTCGCCTTTGCAGAACCAGTACTGGCGGGCGATCTTCATCGCAGACTCGACCGACTCGGATCCGCCCGACGAGAAGAACACCCGGTCAAAGCGTTTACCGGTGAGATTAACCAGGCGCTCTGCGAGGTCTAGAGATGGCTGGTTCTCGAACTGGGTGCGGTAGGCAAAGGCGACTTTGTCCAGTTGCGCTAACATGGCCTCGCGCACCGCCGGGTGACCATGACCGAGCTGTGCAACGATGGCTCCAGAACAACCGTCAATGTAGCGCTTGCCTTGTTCGTCCCAGGCATAGATACCCTGCGCCCGGGCGATGGTCGGCAAACGTACGGAAGATTGGTAAAAAAGGTAATCAGACATGCGAGCCCCCCCGGGCTGAACACACCGCTCGCGGACCCGCGGCGGCGTTCTGGAATCAATGGAAGCCGAACTCAGCTGATGTCGGCCAGGAACAAACGGGTCCGCGGCTGTTGCGGGGCTCGGAATACTTCGGCGGGCGTCCCCTGCTCGACGATGTTGCCATCGGCCATGAACACCACTCGGTCGGCGACCTTCTCGGCGAAACGCATCTCGTGGGTCACCACGATCATGGTCATGCCGCTTCGAGCCAGACTTTCCATGACCCCGAGTACGCCACCGACCATTTCAGGGTCAAGCGCCGAAGTCGGTTCATCAAACAGCATGGCATCGGGCTTAAGCGCCAAAGCGCGAGCAATGGCAACGCGCTGCTTCTGCCCTCCGGAGAGATTGCCGGGATAGACGTCGCGCTTATCCAACACGCCGACTTTTTTCAGCAGTTCCTCGGCGTCGGCACGGGCCTGAACAGGATCAACACCCTGCAACTGGGTCGGTGCAAGTGTGATGTTTTCCAGCACGGTAAGGTGCGGAAACAGGTTGAAGTGCTGGAACACCATGCCGACTTTCATGCGCAATGCGTTGAGGTATTTCTCACGGGCACGATGGCTGCGTTTGCGGTCATTCACCAACTGATCCTGGAAGAGTATTTCCCCGCCGGTCGGTTCCTCGAGCATGTTCACGCAGCGCAACAAGGTGCTCTTGCCCGAACCACTCGGACCGATCAGTACCACGACCTCGCCTTTGTGCACCTGCAAGTCGATACCCTTGAGCACTTCCAGCGGACCGTACTGTTTGTGGATGCCCTTCAGTTGAATCTGCACGTTGCCAGTATTCATGTGCGTCCTCCCTTGAGCAGCAGGCGCCGCTCGAACATTTGCAGCAGCAGGCTGGTGATTGTGGTCAACAGCGCATATATCAGCGCGCAGGCGAAATACAGCTCGAACGGTCTGAAGGTTGCACCTACCAGTTGCTGAGTGCGCATAAACAGCTCGGCCAAGGTGATGGTGGACACCAACGAAGTGTCTTTGATCAAAATGATCAGGTTGTTTCCCAAAGGGGGCACGATCAGCTTGAAAGCCTGCGGCAGGATGATCAGGCGCATGGTTTTGGCGGTGCCGAAACCCAGAGAGCGCGAAGCCTCGATCTGACCATTGGGAATCGCCTGGATGCCCGCTCGAATGGTCTCTGCGTTGTAGGCCCCGACGTTTAGCGCCAGACCGAGCACCCCGGAGGCGAAGGGCGACAGTTCCAGACCGAATTGCGGCAAGCCGAAGTAGATTATAAAAAGTTGCACCAGCAAGGGCGTTGAGCGGATCAGCCAAATGTAGCCGGCAGCTATCCACCGCACGGCAGCATATTGGGATAGGCGGGAAAGAGCGGCGAGCAGTCCGATGAGCAGCCCAAAGAGGATGGTCAGCAAGGTCAGTTCGACGGTGATGCCCGCAGCTTCGAACAGCATCGGGAGGTATTTGAGCACGAGGTTGAAGTCGAACATTCTTATTCTCGGATGTGGCGCCTATGGGCTCCTGCACTCGTGGTGCAGGCCGGGAAAGGCCATCGACGGACTATCCCTATGAGTTGTTTTAATACCCAAATGAGTTATACGAGAGCGCTGCAAAACAAGGACTTTTGCCTTCCATGTTGTGCAGCTTGAGTCTTGCATTGACAAAAACAGCCGTCAATTTATGATCTTTTTTAATCACTTGACTAACAAAGGCTTATTCCATGCGTTCCGACTTCAGCCTGCGTGACCTAGAGATTTTCCATGCCATCGCCACCACCGGTTCGACTCGCCAAGCGGCAGTGCAGTTAAAACTGACCCAATCAGCGGTCAGCCATGCCTTGGCGCGATTGGAAGAATCACTGAAAATCCGCCTGTTCACCCGCGAGAACCAGCGACTGCTGATCACTGCGGCGGGACGCTATATGCTCAACGAGTCAGTACAGATGATGGGCAATCTAGCTCGCATTGAGGAGGACATCTCCGTCCTCCAGGAAAGCGGCGTAGCCTCGCTCAAGTTGGGATGCGCCCCAGGGTTGGGCCATCGTTTCGGGCCGTGCGTGGCACAGCAATACCTGCACGCTCATCAGGGCATCGCCATGTCGCTGGACGTAGCCGCGAGCGGCCGACTGATAGCAGAGGTAGAGGCCGGACGGCTGGATATGGCGCTGGTTTCCTATGAGGTGCACGAGCCTAATCTGCTGTTTACCCAGGTGGTTTCGGCGCGCATGCGTGTGCTGATGCCTAGCAGCAGCCCGCTGGCGCAGAAGGAGGAATTGGATCTAGCCGACCTCAACGGACAGAGGCTGATCAAACCGATCCAGTCGGACCACCTAATCTACCGCGACAACAGTCTGCGCCGACTTCTGCGTCACGAATTGCAGTCGAGCATGTCGTGCATCGGTACGATGATCGAGCTCAGTGGAGGGCTGAGTCTGGTCAACGCCATAACGGCTGCAGACCTGTGCGAGAGTCCGAAGCTGTTAAGCCGCCCTTTCGCCCTGGAACAGTGGTTCAGCTTCTATCTGGTTTACAAACAAGAATTAAAGAGCAATCGACTGATCGACGACATGCGCCAGGCATTGACCAACGTGGTGGAGACAATGCAGCAGCGCGAAGATTGCGCTGCTGCATTGCGCCTGCCGGCGAACTGAGCGGACGAAGCCAGAAGCCGTCCGCCTGGCTGACTCAGAGCTGCTGTCGGGATTCAAGGAAGCCGCTGAAGAACTGCTCGGCGTTGATCTGAAGGCTGTCCAGATGGTATCCGCCCTCCTGCACGATCAACGTCGGCAGGCCGAGCTCACCGATAACCCGACCGAGTCTGTTGAAGCCCTGACTGGTCACAGCCACCTGGGACTGCGGGTCCAGCTCATAGATATCGAAGCCCAATGACAACACCAAGGCGTCTGGCTCGAAGCGGCGCAGCGCAGTGACGGCCTGCTGCAAACGCTCGAAAAATACAGACTCGACCGAACCATGGGGCATGCCCAGGTTGATGTTGTAGCCATAACCCGCACCGCTGCCGCGCTCGTCTTCATAGCCGGCGACCACCGGATAGAAGTTGGTAGGATCGCCGTGGATCGACACATAGAGCACGTCATCGCGCTCATAGAAGATTTCCTGAATGCCTTGACCGTGGTGCATGTCAGTATCCAGCACGGCGACACGGGTATGCCCCTTGCGCAACTCCTGGGCGGCGATGGCGGCATTATTCAGGTAGCAGAAGCCACCGGCCGCGTCCTTGCGTGCATGATGCCCCGGCGGGCGGCATAGTGCATAAGCCTCGGAAACGCCATCAAGCAAGGCGCGAGCGCCGGCGATTGCACTCTGGGCCGACCAGTAGGCGCCACGCCACGTCTGCTCGCCGACCGGGCAGCTGCCGTCTGCAAGGTAGCGTGCGGCCTTGGCAATGATTCCGCGCAGCGGGTTGTTATCTCGAATGAAAATGTTGGAAATGACTTCATCGCCCCAGTCCTGACCACTGGCCTTCCACTCGCCATGAGCCTCCTCGAGAAAGCGTAGGTATTCTGGACTATGTACCGCTGCCAGCGGCAACATGCCATAGTCATCGGGCTGGCGCAGGTCGAAGCCCAAATTACTCACGGCTCGCAGCAGGCGACGCGGACGCTCGGGAACTTCCTGTGGGGTGCGCATCTGCCCGCGGGACAGGTAGGTGCGCGGATGGTGCAGGTATTGCTCAGGGTGAAAGTAAGTAAGCATCGCTCGTCATCCTTCAACGTATGTCGCTACCCAGCCATTTCTCGCTGATGCTCTTGTAGGTACCGTCCTTGCCGATCTCTGCCAGAGCGGCGTCGATCGCGGCCTTGAGCTGTGGGCTGTCCTTGCGCACGGCGATGCCCATCTTCTCCGGATAGAGCAACTCACCGGCAGGCTTGGCATCCAGTTGCCTGTCGCGAACGGTTAGCAGGCCCGCAATTTTGTCGGTCACAAAGCCGTCAATGCGTTTGTTCTGCAGGTCAAGGAGAATATCCGGCAGCCCCTTGTAGGTCTTCAGCACCACATTCGGTTTGTGTTCGCGCAACCATGTTTCATAAGTCTCGCCGAGGGTGATACCTATTACCTTGCCATCCATTTCGTCAATGTTCTTGACCGAGCTGTCTTTGCGTACGAACAGTTGCGCACCCGACTGGTAGTACGACTCAGAGAAGTCCACAGCCTTACGACGCTCGTCAGTGATCGCCAGGCTCCCAATGATGGCGTCGTACTTGCCGGCCAACAGCCCCCCGATGATGCCGTCCCAGGCAGTCGTCACCGGTACCGGCTTGACGCCGATTTGTTTCGACAGGCTATCACCGATATCCACGTCGAAGCCCAACAGCTTGCCGTTCGCATCAATGAAGCTGAATGGAGGATATTTGCCGGTGAGCGCGAATTTTAACTCGCCCTTTTGTTTGACCGCATCCAGATCTTCGGCGTGGGCAGCAGTAAATACGCTTAAGCAGGTAGCGGCCAGAAGCAGGGAGCTGGCCAGAACACGTATTGTTTTTTTCATGGGTGTCATTTCCTGTCGGCGGGTGATTAACCGCCAGCATTCCAATCGCCTCGCCTTGCGTCAATCTATGTTGTTTTTCGCTCAATTGAGTGGTTTTACTAAGCACCGCCGCAAAGGCGAACTGGACGGACTCGACCGACAGACCTGCATTCGTGATCGGTTATTAAGCAATCCATAAAACCGGTACCCACGCCGATCGGTGATCCGCCGGCGGAGGATGTGTAGCGCCATGAAGGACAACGCAGTGAGCGCCGAGAGCGAGGCGACCTGCTTGATGGGCTCTATGTCCGTGCAATGATGGCTGCATATCGCTGGCAGAACGGGGAGATCTGTAGGGGCGTTTGCCCTTGGCAAGCGCTACCCAAGCCGCCCCGGCAGATAGCAACCGATACATCCGGCCCGCAACCAACATCGCCTCAACTCTAGGAGTGTCCAATGGCGTTAATACGGAAGTATTCCCTATTCAGCGATTGAGCTGTGTGTCAGCTTCGAGCGCTAAAAACTCATAAATCAGGTCGTCCATCGAGTGCGCTACGTTGAAGCGCATCCATGGCACCACTTTGGCATCCGGCATAAACAGCTGTCCGGGTGCAAGCAGGATTTTTTTATCCTTGGCCTTCATGGCAAGTTCGGTGGAGTTCTCTATCAGCGGATGACGGGCCCACAGAAAAAGTCCTGCATGTGGTTTCACAAATATTTCCATTCCCACGGATTCCAGGCGGCGAGCCACGGTTTCGTGAGCCTGCGCCAAATTGCTGTGCAATTGTTTGATGTGTTTGCGATGCCGTCCCTGCAGCAGCACATCGAGCACCAGCTCTTCGGCTATCTCCGAGGTGGTCAGCCCGCTGACTAGCTTCAGCGGGACCAGTTCGTCGATCAGTTCCTGATGAGCGGCGATAAAACCGACTCGCAGTGCGGGAGCGATGGTTTTGGAAAAACTGCCAACGTAGATCACTCGCGATAACTGATCCATGCCGGCCAGCGCTTGTTGGCCTGTCGGGTCGAGGTCAGCGTAGATGTCGTTCTCGACGATCAGGAAATCGTACTTTTCCGCCAATTGCAGCAGTCGATGGGCGACGGCCAGCGACAGGCTGGTGCCGGTGGGGCATTGCAGGCGTGTGTTGGTGAAAAATACCTTCGGACGATTAAGTCGAATGAGCTCTTCGAGTACTGCCAGGTCAACTCCGTCGCGGGTACGCGGGACGCCCAGCAGCTTTGCACCTTGCAGATGCAGGTTCAGAAGCAGGTTGTGATAACCCGGCTCATCGACCAATACGTTGTCACCGCGTTGCACCAGGTAGCGCACTATCAGGTCCAGCGCATGGCTACCACCGCTGGTTAACATGATCTGTTGCGGGTGCGCAGCAATGCGCGCATCTACGAGCTTTTCAGCCAGTTTTGCTCGTAATCGTGCACAGCCCTTGGCGTGCCCATAACCAGAAAAATCGCTCGGCTCCCGACGGCCCATCGCACGCAGGCTGCGTTGCAGGCCATTGTGGTCGGTCCACTGCTCAGGCAGCAGGCCGACGCCAGGGCGCAGCTCCATCCCCATGGGCTGAAATACTTTTTGCAGCAGCAGATAGGCGTCGAAGTCGAGCGCGTTGTCGGTCTCGGCGGTTGCGGGTTCAGGCTCGGCAAGCGTCCCGTCCGATACGCCCCGTACGTAGAAGCCAGCATTGCGCACCGGCGTCAGGTAACCAAGTGCGACCAGCCGATCATAGGCCTCGACTGCCGTGAAGTGGCTGACTTTGTGGTTCTGGGAAAATTTGCGGATCGAGGGCAATTTGCTGCCAGGGCGCAAGCGCTGTTCTTTGATCGCCAGGCTGATACCGGTGACGATCTGGCTGACCAGTGACACCTCCGAGCAAGGGTCCAAAAACATCATAAAACAACCATCCGGGTGTGGTGTTCTGCGGTGAGTGTATCGGTAAAAAGACCATAACAGTGATGCCGTTTCGGGGCATTTTCTGTTCATGGTGACCCGTTCAAGGGTGTTGCAATATCACCCTATTGCCGGTCGACCCATTCGGCTGAAACATACCATGAACAAGGATACGTAATGCACGACATCACCTATCAAATCGACCGTAGCCAGATCTCCAGCGAAGAGTGGGATACCCGATGCGATCTGGCTGCACTTTATCGGTTGCTCGCACACTTTCGCATGACTGATCTGATCGATACGCACATTTCCGCCCGCGTACCTGGTGAGGAAGGGTTTTTTCTGATCAATCGCTATGGCGTGCTGTTTCATGAAATGTGTGCTTCTGATCTGATCAAGATTGATCATGAAGGTCATGCCGTGGACTCCCGGTACGGCCCCGCAAGTGTCAATCGCGCGGGGTTCAACATTCACTCGGCGATCCATGCGGCGCGCCCCGATATCAGTTGTGTCGTGCACACCCACACTTCGGCCGGCATTGCAATTTCGGCACAGGAAGAAGGCCTGCTACCGATCAGTCAGCATGCACTCAAGTTCTACCGACGGCTTGGCTACCACGACTATGAAGGTATTGCCTTGAACCCCGAAGAGCGCGACCGACTGGTTCACGACCTGGGTACGCACATGGCGATGATCCTGCGCAATCATGGCTTGCTAGCCGCAGGCCGATCCATCGCCGAAGCGTTCAATCAGATCTACTTTCTTGAACGTGCTTGCCAGGCTCAGGTTCAAGCCCTGGCTGGCGGCCGACCATTGCGCATGCCACCTGAAGCGGTGTGCGAACTGACCGCTCAGCAGTCCGATGACGAGATTGATCAACAGCTGCACCAACTCGGCTGGACGTCCGCTCTGCGCCTGATTGCGAGTGATCAAACGGATTACCGACGCTGAAGCATGATCGACGGTCAGGCTGTTATCTATAAGAGAAATTACTATCCGACTGGTTCCAGAGTCGGGTTGGTAAAGCTGTAAGTGATCGCATTGAACACTGCCATGTGTGTTTCAAATCTGCCAAAACCAATAATCCTAGGGGTAGACATGAATAAGAAAGCAATCGGAGCCTTGTTTCTCAGCGCCATCACGTCGAGTGTCATGGCGGGCGAAATGACCGTGATTTCGTTCGGTGGGGTAAGCAAGGACGTGCAGTCGGAGGCATTCTATAAACCCTTCGAAAAAGCCACCGGCAACAAGGTGGTCGCCGGCGAGTACAACGGTGAGATGGGGCGCATCAAGGTCATGGTCGACACGAACAGCGTCAATTGGGATGTGGTGCAGGTTGAGGCGCCTGACCTGGTTCGCGGTTGTGAAGAGGGGTTGTTTGAGCATCTTGATTCGGCACAACTCGGCAAACCGTCGGACTTCGTGCCAGGCACAATTTCAGAGTGCGGGGCTGGTTTGCTGGTCTGGTCTATGGCATTGGCTTACAACGCCGACAAACTCAAGGTCGCTCCGACTGGTTGGGCCGACTTCTGGGATATACAAAAGTATCCTGGCAAACGCAGCCTGCGCAAAGGTGCCAAGTACACGCTGGAAGCCGCGTTGATGGCCGATGGCGTGGGCTACGCAGACATCTACAAAGTGCTGTCTACCAAAGAGGGTGTTGATCGCGCATTCAGTAAGCTGGACCAGATCAAACCTGAGATTCAATGGTGGGAGGCGGGCGCACAGCCTATGCAGTTCCTGGCCAGTGGTGATGTGGTCATGAGTACAGCGTTCAACGGTCGAGTATTCGCCGCCCAAGAGACGGGAGCCAATGTGAAGATCGTCTGGAAGGGGAGTATCTATGCCATCGACTCATGGGCGATCCCTAAGGGCAGCAAGAACAAAACGATGGCCGAGCGGTTTATCGCTTTCTCGCTACGTCCGGAAAACCAGAAAGTCCATACCGAAAAGCTTGGTTATGGTTCAACCAACCAGCAAACCGCTGCATTGCTTGATCCGGCCTTGGCGGCTCGCCTGAATACCGCCCCGAGTAACCTGGAGCAGGCCATGCCGATAGACAGCGAGTTCTGGGTCGACCATGGAGAAGAGCTTGAACAGCGCTTCAACGCCTGGGTAGCTAAAACGAACTGATTGCGAGTTGTGATAGTAGCCGGCAAGGAAACGATTGATTTGATGTAGAGGGGGACAACGGCCCAATCGAAGGTGTAAACCTTATTCAGGACGGGACAGCAAGCACAAAAAAGCCCCGTAAACGGGGCTTTTTTGCATTGATATGGCGGAGAGATAGGGATTCGAACCCCCGCTGACAGCTTTCCAGTCCGCTACAGGCCTGTATTTACTAGGAATAATCAGCTCACTCTAGGCCGGAAGCGGCCCCTATAGGCCTTTGTTATGCCCTAAATTTGCCCTAACAGTGATGTGATTCGGCTGAAGCTTGGTTTCGGATAGGCAAAAAAAACTGCTTCGAACGAACCAAAGCAGCCTCAATGTTCACCAGCTGGCACGGGAATCCATCTTGCACGGGAGTGGATCAGTCTGGATAGCGTCGGACAGACTGATCATCAACACTCCTGACTCAGTGGTTCGGCGACACAACCAGGCTTACCGGCAATTCGCCTGCAATTTCCGACAGTTCTGCTTGCAATGCCACTGGGTTTTTAATCAGGCCGCGAGGGTCATAGACGAAAAAAATGATCGCTCGGCAAAGAGGATGGGCACGATAGCGGGCGATGTCCAATATCAGCTCATCGGCTAGAGTTCTTGCAGTCATGCCATCGCGCGTCATTTTAAGTTCGACGACGAGTTCATGATCGGGCAGAAGGAAATCCGGACGGGTGGCGCCCGCTGCCATGCTTGGAGACTGCTCCTCAGGCTTTACATTATCAAACTGTAACCTCAGCAAAGCATTAACGACAAACTGCACATCGTATTCATCCTCGATCTGAATACCTCCCCTGCCGCGCGAGCGACATTCCAGATCTTTCGCGAAGCGATGAAAACGCTCCAGCATGCGCACGACTAGCTGGTCGGGGCGTTCTACTATCGCAGGCGGTAGCACAGGCGAGTCAAGGGAGAAATGTGCCTGCAGTATTTGCTCTTCGAACTTGCGCTGAGCTTGTGGCGGCCCCAGTAAAACCACGCAGCCGGCTATCGCGATTAACGCTAATTCGACGGTAAGGAACAGGATCAAGTAGCCAACCGAGACGGTAACCTTGTACTGTCCGTCAAGCTTGTATTGTTTGCCTCCTCCCTCCCTGGGTTCGTCTCGCGGCATCAGTTTCAAATTGAACGTGACAATCACACCACCAATTCGATGCACGCCCTGCAGACCATGCAGCGCGTCCAGACCAATCTCCCCACGGTTATAACGGTCGAGCAGCTCGAAGACTTCACTGGTGGCTTGCTCATACCGCTCGCTATTCACCACTTCAAGCACTGCGGGATTTGTAACTCCAGAATCCTCGAAGCGTGGCGCGATCCATGAACAGTATACGAGCACAGGCATCAGCGGCAGCATCGTGAACGTGGCCTTAGCGAACATGCGCCAGCGCCGATTATCCATAACCAATTCACCCAGCGAGCCGTACTCCTTGCTTCCAGCAAAACATCTATAGATCCATTTCAGCAATGCACTCTTCTCCGAGATTCTCGATTACACAAGGTGCGCATCATACATGCGATCTTGTTCTCTCAGGTTCACCTGCTTGACCATGCGGATTTGACTCATAAAGTGAGACATTCCCTGAACGTCCATCAGGAGGGCAACTATCTTCACGCGGATATGGTTCGCTGGGGCGGGCGCCCGCACTGGGCCAAGAACTGCGCCGCGCTGATTAATGCCAGGGATTGATAAGGTCGCCCACGGCCCCTTTTTCCGCGCCATCTGGCCGCACCGGGCTATCATCGCGATCAACAACTGGTTCGATTGGGTGGACGAGTCCAGACCGAAGAAACGGCCATACCTGATTCGAAGACGGGACCGGTCCCCCATTTCTGCGCCGCGATCGGCCGGTACCCAAATGCCGTGTATGAGCCGGGCAAGCACCACGGCTTTGTGATCATCACCGCCGACAGCGCGGCGGGCGGCATGGTGGACATTCAAGATCGGCGTCCAGTGACGTTGTCACCGGAGTTGGCCAGAGAGTGGTTGGATCCTGGTACGCCAAAAGAACGCACGGAACAGATGGTGCCGCTGCAGGGTGAGCCCACGGAAGCGTTCGAATGGTTCAAAGTGGACCGTGCAATTGGTAAGGTGCGCAATCAGGGACCCGGCCTAATAAGCCTCTCAGCTAAAAATCCCCCGCCGCTCAAATGTAATTGTATGTGTAAAACGCCCTTTTCGTCGGGTCTGAAGGCAAAGTGAGATCACCGTGTGGCATATGATCTGCTTACCTTTAGCGTGTACAATCGATCAATTTGGGTTGTAGACCCCGTTACGCTTGAATGAAGGGCCATATGGAATTCCACGACATTTTGCATGGGCTCATACGGTTTTCTGATGAAAACCTAACCTCGTTGCTGGCTGATCTCATAGATAGCCCAGAGATTCATCGGCTTCGAAACATGCGTCAAATGAATTTTGATGTACCTCTTATCCAAGAGCTGGGCAGATCCAGACGTCTTCCCCACTCCATTGGAGTTACTTTTTTAGCAGTTGAACTGGCTCACAAAAGTAATCTCAGCGTTGATGCAACTAAGGCACTATTGGCTGCAGCTATTCTACATGATGCAGCAATCCCCCCTTATGGCCACCTCGTCGAATCTGAGCTCAAACGAATCGATGCAAAGTTCAACCATGAAGAAACTCTTTCACGGATGATTCGCGGCAATATCAGCGACGATAATGCTTACCAAGAAATTGTATTTGGTAAACACTTAGAACTGGCAGAAATCCTGCAAAGGCATAATGTTGATCAAGACGCAGTAATCGATCTTGTATGTCCCAAACAGGGACAGCACAGCGCCGTGTCTGCGGACATCGACATCGATAATATTGATAACGTACACCGAATGGCTGCCATGCTGGGTTGGGACAACGCAAGAGAGAACATTGTCAAAATACGGAAAAGCATGAGGCTGAACGAAAAGAACGGCCTCTCTTTTAGCAGTGCAGCGATTGAACCACTAAAGACCTGGCTAGATTTCCGGCAGCGTATTTATACAATGATAATTGCACATCCTGAGTGCATTCCGTACAACGCACTGCAGACCGATCTCGTTCGTCTAGCAGTAGAACATAAAATAATTACACCGGAACAATGGTTTAAAACCGAACCAGAATTTGAAGAAGACTTACGCTCCAACAAATACACAAAAGAATTAGCAAAACAACTCATCTCCGGATGCAATTATCAGCTAATAGATTACGTATGGTTTAAAAACTTCGACGCATCGGCCAAACATAAAAACGCAGATATTGCAGAATTCATGTCCAACAATGTAAAAAAGAAGCCCGTTAAAGATTTCGGATACTTTGTATGGAACGAAAAAGGCTTGATCAGTCGCAAAATTGAAGTATCAATTGTAGATAGCAACAAGAAAATCACCCTGGGCCAAAACTCAACTAGCTGCATGATTGCTCTAGTTCAGAAAAATCAAGGCAAGGGTAAACCAACCAAATTAGAGTTGTCCGCTTGGAGACAGGAAGTCACCGCATTATTTTGCGACTTGTTTGGAGTCACTACCTTCGAAGCTGATTTCCCAGAAACATATAAAGGAAGCTTCTACGCCGGAACGGATGAGCTACGACTTGAACTTAACTGAACATTTAGCAAGTATAGATTGGTCTTTCCCTACCCTTAGCAACTCGGGAATACATTCTCTTCATTGGTATCCTGCAACATACGTAGCGGCGATCCCAGGAACGCTTATTCCTGCTTTCACGCAAAAAAATGATGTAGTACTTGACCCATTCAATGGATCTGGGACTACAGGTGTGGAAGCTATCCGACTGGGCAGAAAGTTCATCGGGATAGATACCAATCCTATTGCGTTGCTAATGAGCGAGGCAAAATTATACTTCCCTGAACCTAAAACCCTCAGAAAACAGATCGACTGTATCATCAGCCAATCTGAAGGGCTATTCGGCACAACAGAAGTCGAGCCTCACCCTCATTATGAGGAACTTAGGGCATGGTATCACCCAGACACGCTATTTACATTGAATCGCCTCTTAACATCCATCATTGAAACCAATAATTTACAAATTAGAAAATGTCTTCTTGCAATTTTCTCTGGGATACTGAAAAACGCCTCATCACAAGGCCGTCACTGGGGATGGGTGTGTGATAACGTCAAACCGAAACCATTTGAGATAATTTCCAAAGATGCTTTATCGATTTTTCTTAACGCAGCCAACGAATACGTAAAGCTGACAGAATTATCGCATAAAGCCGTACAAGTTCATGTTGAAGGTGAAACAAGAAAACAGACACGTGCAAGATATAAACTCCTGGCAGGTGACTGTGTTTCTAACATGAAGTCTATCGAGAGTGAGTTTGTAGATTTTATCGTAACGTCCCCGCCCTACTATGGCGTGGCAGACTATATAAAATCCCAACGATTGAGTTATCTGTGGTTTGATAAAGACGAACTTGCTCCCGAACGGCTAGGATTCAGAGACTTCGAAAAGTTACGATCATTCGAATCAGGTGCTAGATCTAATCGCACAAGAAAAAACAGCCATGAAACGTACATGAATTTTATCACTACGTTCTTCGAACAAAGCTTCCGAGTATTGAAAAAAGGATCTTCAATGGCGCTAGTTGTTGGCGAATCCCAAGCGAGAGCATCTACAACAGATGAACTAATAATCGCAGCGGAAGGACAAGGTTTCACCCTTGCTTTGAGGAAAGAAAGGGATATTAGGCTTAGCCGTAGACGCCTAATGGCAAAAGTCAAATGTGAAGACATTCTAATATTTGTGAAAAACTAGATTCCGAGGGAATGGGGCATGTGCGAATCCGAATTCGAGATGGTAGAACCTGGCGTATTAAAGATTAAAAACAATATAAAAGGTCCGAAAGAAACTGAATATGAAGGAGTCAAATACTTTAGATTTATGGACTTTTTCTACACTCAAACTGAGGACCTCGATCAGCTTAGCCCTGATGAGGTTAGCAACCTTTGTAGGGCTCGCGCTAAATTCCCCGATCTGATAAGTCAACCTAATAACGAAGTACGCTCACTATTCAAAGCTCTAGCGGTGGAAGTTAGCCCTTCCAGCCTTTTGGAAATTGGGGCAGGGCTGAACCCGGTATTTGCAGGAACAGTTACAAATGGTATGCATTACGTTCTTTCAGATGCAGATCACGAAGTGGTTAAAACCCATTCTAGCACCAAGGCCGAATGCTATATTTTTTCCGATGCGGCATGCGTGCTTCCGTGTCAGGAAGGTCATTTTGAGATGGTTATTGCGGTATTTGTATTGCACTTTCCGTTCTATAAATCCCAACTATTAGAACTTTACCGCACTTTAAATAAAACTGGCGTAATTGTTGCGAATGTCTACCGCCGCAGTAGCAACGCTAGAATACAACTTTCTGATGACATAGAAAGCTCGGGATTTAAAATCTTGAAAATCCAAGACACGAAAGACCTCTGCCTTAATCACGAGTATTGGATACTAGGAAAGAGTGAAGCGCAGATGAAAATCTGCGCGATCACTTTGGAAAAGCTTATAGGACCTAAATAATCACTATAAACTCCAGTCTTTCAGAGCTTGATCAATTTTTTGCTTTAGGCTCTCTAGGTCACAATCATTGCTAATTATTTTATGTGCTCTCAATATTAGATCAGGGACCGCTAACTCGCTTCGTGACTGCACAAGTCTATCGAAGTCATTGCGTGAAATATCAACATCCTTAAACTCTTCCGACTCACGCACAGCGCGATCATAACGAGTATCCGAATCCGCAGTGATAGCAAGCAACTTAAAACTTGCAACCTCGGAGTACCTTTTTATCTCCTCCGGATAGCGTATACCGTCAACAACGATTCTGCCCAAACGCAAGTTATCCAATCTAAACCTTGCAATTATATCGTTACCCAGAGCTTTAAATATTGAGTCCCCTAACACACCTAAGTTAGCTCTGCTCTGAGCAATTCCCATTCCGCCCAAAATTTGCCTAAGCACATCAGAATTAGAAGCAGAGGTGTACCCATAACTTTCAACTAGGTATTTATTGACAGTCGTTTTGCCGGCCCTTATAGGGCCGACAAGACCAATTATTTCAGGAAGCTCGGAGGCCATGTCAACACCATCATAGAATAAATGTATACTCCCACTAAAACGACCATTCCGATAGAGGCTTTTGTGGACGGAGCGTCGATTCTTTTAGTATTGCTCCTATTAGCTTCACGAGGAAACACCTTAACTGCGTAATATTCTAGTTTCTTACCCAACGCAAAAAATAGAAGTAACGCTACCAGTGCCACATCACCCCAGAGGGCCTCGTATGGCGTAGCAACAGAGGGAGAGTTTATGCTCACAAGCCAGGCGCCAGCAATACAGACTAGCGACACAGAGCAGTAAGTCAGAACACCTTGTACGAGACCTGTGATCTTCTCACTAACAGTAACCAGCAGAGGGTTGTGAGGGCTATACATTACATCTGTAATAATATCCCACACGAAATATACCGAAAAAACCCACATCATCTGTAGCGCTTCTGGTCTTGCCGATGTGGCACCAACAAATGACGCAATAGATTTACCTTTTACATATTCGGCAAAATTCTGCTCCATAGTTTTAGCAATTGCGAAATACAACACAACTAAAAAAACCTCTACCAGGAGAATTATGAACTCCTTAGAAAAGATAGATGAGATCTCGGTCTTATGTCCGCCGGCCTGAGATTTGGACCACATTACCCAACTCATTGCGACCAATAACAATGCTAGACAGGAATGACTAAATGACGCGAACAGCATCCCATTTCCGAATAACAAATTATCCCACATCTTCGAGGGACTCGCGGCCAGGTCCCACCCTCCGGTAACAACAAACAACATCTCGGAAATTTGTTGAGCGATAGTTGCCGCCACCAATGCGAACAACATCGCAATGAAAGTTCTTCTTAATTCATTCTGACTGACTGGTGCACTTGGAACTGCGAGTACGGTAGCACCAACGATAGGATTCTGACTTCCAATGTTTGGACCAGCTACAACATTCGAGCTTGCACTACTGTTTTGAGTCCCGTTACTCATGGTCACTCCTTGAGATCCTACAATTGAAAAGCTAGGGCAACCCTACTATATCGGTACTTTCTTTCACCGCTGGCTCACCCTAGCGATCGTAACGTCCGGCAGTCGGCTCATAAGCACCCTACCGGATACTGGTAAATTTTGCGACATGATCGGAATTTGCGCCACTGCGAATGGAGTCGACTGAGAGTACATTCGACTTTTTTGACATCAAGTGAAGGGGATGCGCCCCTCTTAGACTGAAGATCCCGTGTTTCACTTTTTCGTCAGAACAAACCTCCCATTGCCGCATGATCCCAGTTTGTAATCACCAATTCACCGGAGGGCTCTGCCTTACCCTGACGCTGGTTAGTGTTGCAATAGCGAATCTCTAAGGTCTCGAAATGAAAGCCATCAAATACCCGCCGAATGTCTGGATGGTCGTTGATGCTGACCATCACCTTGCCTTTACAACGGCGCATGAAATCGGCCATCCGCTCGTAGTTCTCAAACGGAAAGTCCACGCCATAGCCGGCGGTCTGCCAGTAAGGCGGGTCCATGTAGTGGAAGGTATGGGCACGGTCGTAGCGCTCTGCGCACTCAAGCCAGGGTACCGCCACACTGGCGGCACTGGCCGCTAGTGCATCGATGCGACCGGTGCAGCGCTCACCATTCAAGGAACAGCGAATAGAGGTCAGTCGACAAACATGGCCCCCAAAGCCCCTGACCCAGCTCGCTGTACTTCCACAGATGCAAGAACGTCTGCCATCCGGCCCGACTCAAGGCCACCAAGCGCTCACGGGCATGGGCACGCTGCCTCTGCATCACGTTTGAAGATGTCCCAGTTTTGCCAGATAGCCAGCAGGTCGACAGTCAGCGTCGGTAAACCTTCCGTTGCGCTAGGCGGCGTCCGCCAGGTGTAAGGCTTGCCGGTACCCGGGTGAATCGAAGGCGGGAAGCAGCTGCGAATCTGGTTCATCTTCAATGGCCAACGGTGCCGGGAGCCGCTGGAAGTGATCTCGAAAGTAAACAAAGCCGCGATCGCCTATGCCGACAACAAGCGTCGCACCATCCTCGCGGAGATCAAAGAGGGCCGCTTTGACTACGCGGCCCACTTTCCCAACTCGCCTAGGGCTGCCATGTTCACTGGGACTGGCGGCCCTTCTCTAAAGCGCACAGTGAAGGAAGGCATTGATCGATGGCTGGAGGTTCAACGCGCGCTAAAAGCTTCGAGCACCGTCGTCAACTACGTCAGCAAGGCTGTGCACGTCCAGAAGAAATTCGGCAAGCGTCGGATCGTCGACATCAGCAAGAGCGACATCGAGTTGTTCCAGGCGCAACTACTTAAGCAGGGCCTGGCCCCTAAGACTGTGAACGACATTTTCACCGTCGTCCGCGGGGTCTGGGCTGACGCCTTCGGCGACGGCATCCTGAAAGCCAATCCGCTCGATCGGATCAGTAACGTGGGATCTGACGTCGACTTGGAGCATGCCGATCCATTCAGTCGCACCGAGATCGAGTCGATCGGTAACGCGGATCCCAACCGGCGAGCTGACGCTCGAATGATTGAGTTCAACTGCTGGGCCGGACTGTCGCTGTCCGAGCTCATAGGGCTCGCCACCGAAGACATCGATCTTGAAGCCGGCCTGCTCTGGAGTGGCAAGACGTTGAGCCACTGGTTTACCGCCCATCTAAAAAAGGCAGAGGTCAGGCACCGCGGAGCGAACCAGTGTCGCCACACCTTTGCCAGCCAGATGCTGTCGAGCTACGTCCCTGTCGAATGGGTGGCTCGGCAACTGGGGCATGCAGATACCACAATGGTGAGAAAGCACTACGGAAGATGGATACCGAAGGACACAAAAAGTATGGCGGGAATCGTGTCGAAGATGCTTGGGTTTAGAAATGATGAAGTAGACGGTCCCCTAAAATAGGGCCTGCGTCACTACATCAATTTCATCATCCAACCAAACGACTCACCGGACGTTATGTCTTGTACCGGTCCCTCAGCACTCGGAACTCTGCAAGTGCAGATTCGCCATAGGCAACCGATGCTTCCAGAAATTCCCTGTACGCAGTTTCATCCAAGATGTGATCGGGGACTGTTCTCAAAATTGCGTCCTCTGTGAGCCGTGCTCGCAGCGGGAGGGTAGGAAGTGGCTCGCGTCCAAACATACGACTATAAGGCCCGAGCGACTGCATGAGCATGCCGAACAAGTCATACTTTTCCTTAAGTGAAATGTAAGTCGACTTATCCTCCTCTGACATGTTTCCGAACCAGGGTGGTAAAAAGGGCTCAGAGTAAGTCATCAGCCCACCCAGCCTTTCATCGATCTGCTTTGTGAAGTACTCCTCGAACCAGCTTTCTTCGAAGATATCTTGAAACTCTTCCCAGGTAACAAGCTTCAAATTCGTCAAGTCGCTGGCGGAAACGGCTCCCGACTGGAATCCTTCCATCGAAATGATGTAACCGATATTAGCTCCGATATCTTGAACAACGGTTCGGAATCCATGTACGACGTTTTGCGGGATACGCGACTTCCAGTATTTGCACTCACATGCAATGGCATATTTCCGCCCGCGAACGGTTTCCTCTGCGTATACATCCAACTCCACTGCCCCACGAACAGCCGGAGTTTTTTTCTCCACCTCGACGTCGAAACCGCACTCCTTGAGAATGCGACCGACTTCGATCTGCAATGCTTGCCAACTGTCAGGAACGTTTCGACTGATCATTACGACATAATTCCTTTGGGCCACCTCAGCCACTAAATGAAGAAGCAGACAACAATTTCATTCCAATTGAGAAGCGCGGCGACGGATCTTGCGACTCAGGGAACTCTACTCAGACCCCAGGCCCAGACCAGCCTATAGCGGTACTGACGCTACACATTCTGCCCTAAAAATGCCCTAACATAATCGCCGGAAACGAAAAAGCCCCTGTAATCTTTAACGATTACAGGGGCTTAGTCTTATTCAATAATGGCGGAGAGATAGGGATTCGAACCCTAGGTACCGGTGAAGGTACAACGGATTTCGAATCCGTCCCATTCGGCCACTCTGGCATCTCTCCAACGGCGCGCATCATAACAACACTTTCGCCTAAAGCGAACCCCCCAGGCGAAATATTTTCTGTGCTTTCAGATGCTTGCGTCGATTAAAGCGGTACACCCAGACGATTGGCGACTTCTTCGTAGGCTTCGATGACGTCACCGAGGCCCTGGCGGAAGCGGTCTTTGTCCATCTTCTTCTTGGTGTCCTTGTCCCAGAGGCGGCAGCCGTCCGGGCTGAACTCGTCGCCCAGGACGATGGAGCCGTCGCTGAATACGCCGAACTCAAGCTTGAAGTCCACCAGCAAGAGGCCGGCGTCGTCGAACAGCTTGCTGAGGATTTCGTTGACCTTGAGCGACAGTTCTTTCATGCGAACCAGTTGCTCGGCGGTGCCCCAACCGAACGCCACGACGTGGGATTCGTTGATGAACGGGTCGCCCTTGGCGTCGTCCTTGAGGAACAGTTCGAAGGTGTAAGGGTTGAGCTTCATGCCCTCCTCGACACCCAGGCGCTTGACCAGGCTGCCGGCGGCGTAGTTACGCACGACGCACTCGACCGGGATCATGTCCAGCTTCTTCACCAGGCACTCGTTGTCGCCCAGCAGCTTGTCGAACTGGGTCGGTACGCCGGCCGCTTCGAGTTTTTGCATGATGAAGGCATTGAACTTGTTGTTCACCATGCCTTTGCGGTCGAGCTGCTCGATACGCTTGCCGTCGAACGCCGAGGTGTCGTTGCGAAACAGCAGGATCAAGCGGTCAGCGTCGTCGGTCTTGTAAACCGATTTGGCTTTGCCGCGGTAGAGTTCTTCACGTTTTTCCATGATGGGCTCCGCTTGCTAAGTAGGTGGGCTAGGCGATGTGGCGCCAGTCGAGCCCTGAATCTTGATCGGCCAGTTGCAGCCAGTCCGGGTCGCACCCGAGGGTGTCGACGAAACATTGCCGGGCCAGCTGCGGCAGGTTGTTCTTGCTGCTCAGATGGGCCAGGACCAGGTGTTGCAGGCCTTGCCAGCCCAACTCGGACACCAGGAATGCCGCCTGATGGTTGTTCAAATGCCCCAGTTCACCGCCCACCCGTTGCTTGAGAAAGTACGGGTAATGACCGCGAGCCAGCATGTCCC
Source organism: Pseudomonas sp. GW821-FHT09H03 (assembly GCF_059415945.1). Taxonomy (NCBI): domain Bacteria; kingdom Pseudomonadati; phylum Pseudomonadota; class Gammaproteobacteria; order Pseudomonadales; family Pseudomonadaceae; genus Pseudomonas; species Pseudomonas sp. GW821-FHT09H03. Next base: position 167,715 of record NZ_JBWKOF010000010.1, read on the forward strand.
GGCAATGGTTGGACTCGATCATCAATGCATCGAGGTCACGATAGCCGTCCAGCACCTTGTCGCAATACGAGCCCAGGTCGGTCAGCAGGCCGAAGCGCCGCTCACCATCACTGAATACGTACTGCGTCGGCTCCTGCGCATCGTGGGCCACGGCAATGACACCGATGCTCAAGTCGCCGATTTGCAGTTGCTCGCCGCCGGCCAGCAGGCCTGCGGGTTCTATCGGTTTGCGCATCCCGCGCAGGGTCCCGCGACTGAGGTAGACAGGCAGATTGTAGCGCCGAGACAGCAAACCCACGCCATGCACGTGGTCGGCATGTTCGTGGGTCACGAGTATCGCGCTCAGCTGCGCAGGGTTCACCCCCAGGCGCAGCAGGCGTTTTTCGGTTTCCCGCAGGGAGAAACCACAATCCACCAGCACATACGTGTCAGCGCTGGCTATCAGCGTGCCGTTCCCTTGGCTACCGCTGCCGAGAACGGCAAAACGCATGTGATCAGCCCAGGTTGTCCTGAATAACGCTCAACACTTTACGCGCCACGTCTGCCGGCGCCACGGTGTTGATGTTTTTCTCGACGGTGACCTGGACGTTATCGCCAACCTTGCTCAGGCGAACCTGATAACGCTCGGCACGGGCTTCAACTTCTTCCTTGCTCGGCGCGGTGCCGAACAGGCTGCTGAAGAAGCCAGGCTTGTCGTCCTTGCTCTCGGCTTTTTCGGCCAGATTGAGGTAGTACAGGCCCAGGCTGCGGTTGATGTCTTCAACACGCCATTCGCCCTGTTCCAGCGCCCGACCGACACTCGACCAGGCACGATCCAGATCGGTGCCGACGTTCAGCACAGGGTTGCCGCTGCCGTCTTCGCTCAGGCTGATACGGCTAGGCGCGTCGAAATCACGCGAAGCCAGCATCGAGACCGAACCGCCCTTCTCCGAGATGCGGCTCATGCTCGCGAGCATGTCGTCGACCAGTGCCGCGTCCAGGCCGGTGTTGACCGAACGATTGGTGAAGTCCACGTCGGCGGTGCTGCCGGCAGGACGCTCGGCGCTGACCACGTACACTTCACTGGTGTTGCGTTGCACGCCCGGCTCGATGCGAACCCGTACACGGGTCTGGCTGTCGGCGCTGACGCCGGCCGCGCTCAGGCGCTTGGCCATGGCTGCGGACAGTTCGTCGGAGTGCTGCCAGGTGGTGGTGAACTCGCCGGTTTGCGGACGCTGTTCATCCAGGCGGAAACCGTTGTCCTGGAAGAACTGCACGGCCACGGGCCAGACTTCGGCCGGCGGGCTCTGCGCCAGGATCGAGCGCGAGTCGCCGCTCTTCTGCAGGGTGTAGGGGCTGGCATCGGCAGCAGCGGTCAATGGCTGCGGCCGCGGAACGATGTATTCGCCCGTGGCGGTGTCATCGGCCACGTTGCGCGGGATCGGCAACAGCGGATCCAGGCGCTTGGCCGTGGTGATATCCGGCGGCAATTGCATCGGTGCAGTCTGTTGCGCTACCAGGTAGTCGCTACCACGGTCACGGAAATAACCTTCCGGGCCCCAGACCCATCCGCAGCCACTGGTGCTGGAGATAATCAAGGCAAGTGCGGAAAGTCCGGCCATTCGCTTCATGCGTTGTATTTCCTCAATTAAACCAGGACGCCGCACTGGCGCAGGGCCGTGCGTAGCGTTTCATGACAAGGTGTGCTCAGCCAGGTCAGCGGCAGGCGAATGCCTTCATGCATCAGGCCCATTTCAACCAAAGCCCACTTCACCGGAATCGGGTTGGCTTCGATGAACAGGTCCTTGTGCAGCGGCATCAATTTTTCGTTGATTGCCCGTGCAGTCTCGGCGTCGCCCTTGAGCGCGGCCTCGCACAGGTCGGCCATTTCGCGCGGGGCGACGTTAGCGGTGACGGAGATATTGCCTTTGCCGCCCAGCAGAATCAGCTCGACAGCGGTCGGATCATCGCCCGACAGCACGATGAAGTCCTTGCTCACGCCATCGAGGATGGCCTTGGCGCGCTTGAGGTCGCCGGTCGCTTCCTTGATACCGATGATGTTCGGCACGGTGGACAGGCGAATCACGGTCTCGGCCTGCATGTCGCAGGAGGTGCGGCCAGGAACGTTGTAGAGGATCTGTGGAATGTCGACCGCTTCAGCGATGTGCTTGAAGTGCTGGTACAAGCCTTCCTGAGTCGGCTTGTTGTAATACGGCACTACCAGCAGGCAGGCGTCGGCGCCGGCTTCCTTGGCGTTGCGGGTCAATTCGACGGCTTCGCGAGTCGAGTTGGCACCGGTACCGGCGATCACCGGAACACGGCCATTGACCTGCTTGACCACGGCCTTGATGACCGCGATGTGCTCATCTACATCGAGGGTTGCCGACTCGCCGGTAGTACCGACCGCGACAATGGCATGGGTGCCGTTTTCAAGGTGGAAGTCCACGAGTTTGCTGAGGCTGTCCCAGTCAAGACGCCCTTGTGCATCCATGGGTGTGACCAGTGCCACCATACTGCCCGCAATCATGAAACCGCTCCTGCCGGAAAAAGAGAGCCGTAATGGTACTGGCGCCAAGATGCTTGCACAAGCAAAGTACTGCGCTGCCGCCATTCCCCTTGGCGCCGGTTTTCGCTACCCTTCAGACTTTGATCGATACTGACAAGCTTGTACGTCGGGTTTGCGCCTCCCTTTTCGACATCACAAGCCCCGAGCCAGCGTTGCCAGCCCTCGCTCCTGCCACACTGGAGCACGTTGCAACCTGAATGCGCCGGGTTTTCTGAATTCGCATCCGCAGGCTTGCATCCGACAAGACAGCCCTTGGCTATATCGACCGCTCATCGCTTTAGGAATGCTGCATGTCCACCCCCACAGTTCGCGAACAATTCCTTGTAATCAGTGCCCTCGGCGCCAACCCCATGGAGCTGACCAACGTCCTGTGCCGCGCCAGCCATGAAAATCGCTGCGCCGTGGTTACCTCTCGTCTGACCCGTCACGGCGAATGCAGTGCGCTGGTGCTGGAAGTCACCGGCAGCTGGGATGCCCTGGCACGCCTCGAAGGCAGTCTGCCGGTACTGGCCAAACGGCATGCGTTCACCGTCAACGTGGTACGCAGCGCCGCCCTGGAAAACCGCCCCCAGGCCCTGCCATACGTCGCGTACGTCAGCTCGGCCTACCGCTCGGACATCGTCAATGAGCTGTGTCAGTTCTTCATGGACCACAACGTCGAGCTGGAGAACCTGACCTGCGACACCTATCAGGCTCCGCAGACCGGCGGCACCATGCTCAACGCCACGTTCACCGTGACCTTGCCGGCCGGCGTGCAGATCAGCTGGTTGCGTGATCAGTTCCTGGACTTCGCCGATGCGTTGAACCTGGACGCCCTGATCGAACCGTGGCGCCCACAGAACCCAATGTAAGGAAGCTTTCATGGCCGTTGACATCGACCAACCGGTTGCCGAATTCGAAGCCCCCGCCACCAGCGGGCAGACCGTCAGCCTCTCGGGTCTGAAGGGCAAGCAAGTAGTGATCTACTTCTACCCCAAGGACAGCACCCCGGGTTGCACTACCCAGGGACAGGGCTTTCGCGATCAGCTGGAAGCGTTCAAAGCGGCCAACACCGAAGTGTTTGGCGTGTCGCGCGATAGCCTCAAATCCCATGAAAACTTCAAGGCCAAGCAAGCCTTCACCTTCGAGCTGATCAGCGACAAGGAAGAAGCGCTCTGCCAGCTGTTCGATGTGATCAAGCTGAAAAAGCTGTATGGCAAGGAATACATGGGCGTGGATCGCAGCACGTTCCTGATCGACAAGGATGGTGTGCTGCGCCAGGAGTGGCGTGGCGTGAAGGTGCCGGGGCATGTTGATGCCGTTCTGGCGGCTGCCCAGGCATTGAACAGGGCCTGAGCCATATCTGGCGTCCATTCGAACGCCTTCGCGAGCAAGCCCGCTCCCACATTAAACCGTGTCCGTCCAGGCAACAGGGTTGAATGTGGGAGCGGGCTTGCTCGCGAAGGGGTCGCCCGCCCCGCTGAAAAACCTGAAATACCCGTTACAGCAGCGGCGCAACCACCGGCTCTTTACGTGGCCAAGCATCCAGCACGGCCTTGAACAGCGTCGCCAGGGGAATCGCGAAGAACACCCCCCAGAAGCCCCACAGCCCGCCAAACAACAGCACCGCACAGATGATCGCCACCGGGTGCAGGTTAACCGCCTCCGAAAACAGCAACGGCACCAGCACATTGCCGTCCAGGGTCTGGATGATCCCGTAAACCGCCATCAGATAGATGAACTGATCGCTCCAGCCCCACTGGAACAGCGCAATCAGCAACACCGGCACCGTCACCACCACCGCGCCGACGTAGGGCACCACCACCGAAATGCCCACCAGCATCGCCAGCAGCGCTGCATAGTTGAGCCCCAAGACGACGAAGGCGACGTAGGTCACTCCCCCGCAAATGAAAATCTCGATGACCTTGCCGCGAATGTAGTTGGCGATCTGCCGGTTCATGTCACGGGCGACACGGGTCAGCAGTGCCCGCTCCCGGGGCAGGTAGCCGCGCACCCACTGGCCGATCATTTCCCGGTCCTTGAGAAAGAAAAACACCAGGATCGGCACCAGGACCAGGTAGATCATGATGTTCACCAGCAGTGGCAGGCTCGACAGCGAAAACGTCAGCGCCCACTGGCCGAACTTGCCGATTTCACCGCGCATCACTTCGATGGCCCGCAACACCTGCTCGTCGGACACCAGATGCGGATAGCGCTCGGGCAGCAACAACAACACCGACTGCCACTTGACCAGCATGCCGGGCAATTCATTGAACAAAGTGATCAGTTGGTGCCAGAGCAACGGCACCACCACCACGATGAATACCAGCAAGATCCCCATGAACAAGGCAAAGACCAGCCCTACCGCTACCCCACCGGGCACTCGCAGGCGCTCAAGGGCTACCACCAGTCCCTGCATCAGGTACGCCAGCACCATCCCGGCCAGCACCGGCGCCAGCATGCCACCCAGGGTAAGCACGGCGGTGAAGGCCAGAAACAGCAAAACCGCGAGCACCACCGCTTCTTCATCGGAGAAATACCGCTGAACCCAGTCCCGCAACACTTTGAACATCAATAATCCTTAGGAAAACGCGCAGCGATTTCAGGCCTTTTTCAACCAGTAGCGGTATACACCCGCTTCATCTTCTTCGCGAAGCAAGGTATGACCGGCCAATCGGGCAAAGGTGCGGAAGTCGCGCTGGGATCCCGCATCGGTGGCGATGACCTTGAGGACCGCGCCGCTGGCCAGCCGATTGAGTTCCATCTTGGCCTTGAGCAACGGCAAGGGGCAATTCAGGCCGCTGGCGTCCAGCTCAACGTCATGGTCTACAGCGTCGGTCATTATTTCACTCCGGATCAGGTGCTTGAGTCACCTAGAATATCTGGTCGCAGGGCTGGTGTCCGGCTACAGTAAGGTCTTTGTCGACTAAGGCTTTGTGCATGACTTTTCTGCGCCCCACCCTGCTGACGCTCGCTTGCCTGCTCGCCTCTCCAGGCTTCGCCGACGACCTGCCGTCACTCGGCGACGCCAGTTCTGCCATCGTCTCGCCGCAACAGGAATATCAGTTGGGTCGTGCCTGGCTGGCGCTGTTGCGCAGCCAGGTCTCGCAGCTCAACGATCCTGAACTCAAGGACTACGTGGAATCGAGCGTTTACCGGCTGGTGGAGACCAGTCAGGTCAACGACCGACGCCTTGAATTCATTCTGATCAACAGCCCTCAACTCAACGCCTTTGCAGCGCCGGGCGGGATCATCGGGGTCAACGGCGGTCTGTTCCTCAACGCCCAGACCGAAGGCGAGTACGCCTCGGTACTGGCGCACGAATTGGCTCACTTGTCGCAACGCCACTTCGCCCGCGGCGTGGAAGCCCAGCAGCGCATGCAGGTGCCGATGATGGCCGCCTTGCTGGCCGGCATCGTTCTGGCCGCTGCCGGCGGCGGCGATGCAGGGATCGCGGCCATTGCCGGGTCCCAGGCAGCAGCGATTCAGGAACAACGGCGATTCTCGCGCCAGAACGAACAGGAAGCCGACCGCATCGGCATCCTCAATCTGGAAAAAGCCGGATACGACCCACGCTCGATGCCGACCATGTTCGAGCGTCTGGGGCGCCAATACCGCTTCGACGCCAAGCCACCGGAATTCCTGATGACTCACCCGGTCACCGAATCGCGGATCGCCGACACCCGAAACCGCGCCGAACTGGCTCCACACGGCGGCATTGAAGACAGCCTGCGCTATCAACTGATTCGTGCACGGGTGCAACTGATCTACGAAGAAACCCCAGGGCTTGGTGCCAAGCGTTTTCGCGCCGAGCTCGACAGCAATCCCAATAGCGATGTGGCACGCTATGGCCTGGCGATCGCCCAGATCAAGGGCGGCCGGCTGAACGAGGCAAGAGAAAATCTCAAGCTGCTGTTGGCCAAGGCGCCGAACGAGATCATTTACAATCTGGCGCAGGTCGATCTGGACATCACCAACAGTCGCCTGGCAGATGCCCAGACCCGGGTGGATCGGTTGCTGACTCAATACCCCGGCAATTATCCGCTGAACCAGATGCGCGTCGACCTGCTGCTCAAGCAGAACCGCACCGCCGACGCGGAAAAAGCCCTCGAAGGCCTGCTCAAGTCGCGTCCGGACGATCCGGACGTGTGGTACCAGGTGGCCGAGACTCGCGGCTTGTCAGGCAACATCATCGGCCTGCATCAGGCGCGCGCCGAGTATTTCGCGCTGGTCGGGGACTACAAGCAGGCCATTCAGCAACTGGACTTCGCCAAGCGCAAGGCCGGGAGCAACTTCCCGCTGGCATCGCGAATCGACGCGCGACAACGGGAGCTCATGGAACAGGAGCGCATGATCAAGGACATGATGGGCTGACTCCTCCAGCAGGAAAACAGACAAAAAAAAACCGCCTCTTTCGAGGCGGTTTGTGTTTCAGCCAACCAGCGGATTATTCAGCCAGTTTGAAGGTAATGAAACTGGCGCGACCTTGACGCAAGACCCGCATCGACACCGAGCGGTTCTTCGGCAACGCCTTGGCGATGTCCGCGAACTCCTTGGCAGAGCCGATGGCCTGATTGTTCAGGTGAGTGATGACGTCGCCCGGCTGCAAGCCAATCATGGCGGCAGGACCGTCCTGGACTTCCTTGATCAGCACCCCCCCCTTGAGGTCGTAGGTCTTCTTCTGTTCGTCAGTCAGTTCGACCACGGACACACCCAGGCGGTTGCTGCTGCGCTCGATGCTGGTACCTGGCAGCGCACCTACATCCTTATCATCATCCGGAATCGAGCCTACAATCAGTTCGACGTTCTTGCGCTTGCCGTCGCGAATCACTTCCAGATCGGCTTTGGCACCCGCTTTCAACGCACCGACGAGGTGTGGCAGGTCGGCCGACATGACGATAGGCTGACCGTTCATGCTCAGGATCACGTCGCCCACTTGCAACCCACCCTTCGCAGCCGGGCCATCGTCCTGGATTTGCGCAACCAGCGCGCCGGCCGGTTTCTCCAGGCCGAACGACTCGGCCAGATCCTTACTCACTTCCTGGATGACTACACCCAACCAGCCGCGACTGACCTTGCCACCGCTTTTGAGCTGATTGGAAACGTCCATGGCCACGTCGATTGGAATCGCGAACGACACGCCCATGAAACCACCGGAGCGGGTATAGATCTGCGAGTTGATGCCGACCACTTCACCGTTCAGGTTGAACAGCGGGCCACCGGAGTTACCCGGGTTGATCGGCACGTCGGTCTGAATGAACGGCACATAGTTTTCGTTCGGCAGACTGCGGCCCACGGCACTGACAATGCCCTGGGTCACCGTGTGATCGAAGCCGAACGGCGAGCCGATGGCCACGACCCATTGGCCGGCCTTCAGGTCCTGGGATTTGCCAAGCTTGAGGACCGGCAGGTCCTTGCCTTCGATTTTCAGCAGGGCCACGTCCGAGCGCGGGTCGGTGCCGACCAGCTTGGCCTTCATTTCACTGCGGTCGGCCAGACGCACGAGAATCTCGTCGGCATCGGCGATCACGTGGTTGTTGGTCAGGATGTAGCCGTCAGGCGAGATGATGAAACCCGAACCCAGGGAGGTCGCTTCGCGCTGACGATCACGGGGCGAACGAGACTGTGGCGGCATGCCGCGTTCGAAGAACTCGCGCAACATTGGCGGCAAGCCTTCGAGGTCAGGCATCTGCTGATTGACCTTGCGGTCGGGCAGCTTTTGCGTGGTGCTGATGTTCACTACCGCAGGCGACGCCTGTTCGACCAGTTGCGTGAAATCAGGCAACTCCACCGCTTGAGCGGTGACCGCCTGACCGAGCACCAGCACGGTAGCAAAAATGGAAAGGTAAGACTTCAAGCGTGGTATCGACATACGGCTCCCGTTACAACGAGCATGGTTAAGCGATATGGAGCAAGGAACACCGGGAACAATACGCCGGTATTTTTGTTCCGGGAACAACAAACAAGGCCAGAGCCGAGGGGCTCTGACCTATAAAAAATTCAAGGGATATTTGCAAACTGAAATGTTCACGAAACATTTCGGTTTCAGCTCACTGCTTGGTTGCAGCTGCGTCGGTACGCATTGAAAGCGCGATCCGCTCTGCGGTACCTACCGGAATCTCGCCGACTACGGTCACCATCATATCGCCCTGAGCCGTGGTCAGGCGCCGGGAAACGGCAACGGTCGGGCCCAACTGCGTGCGGGTATCGGTGACTTTGGCGCCGTTCAAAGGCTCGAGGAATACCGAAAAACGAGTCAGACCATCGTCATACATCAGACTGTTGACCAGGGTTTTGGTCTCCGAATCCTTGCGCGCACTGCTGCTGGTCAGCTCGAAACCTGGTGGCAACCAGTCAGAGTGCCAGACCTGGGCAGCCTTGATGGCCGAAGCCTTGTCGCCTTCAAGATTGACGGCCTTGCAATCGGCGCCTGCCTGCAGATCCTTGTCGGCAGGGATGTCTGAAGTATCCAGGCGTGTGAACTGGAAGCGCTCCAGCAACTGTCCCTTGTCGCTAAGCAACAATGACTTGAGCGGCAGCCCGGTTTCTTTATCCAGGTGCAACTCAAAACCATAGCGGTGTTGATCGCGAGGGGTGAGCGAGACGATCACCGCCGAACGTCCGGCCACGCGCGAGCTGCCAATGACAGCAAGGTCATACCAATTCTTGAGCTTTTGTGGATCGAGTGCACGAGCCGCGTTATTGGGGCTATCCCCAAGTCCTGCTACGAGTGTGCCGCTGACGCATTGAGTACGCCCATCAATGCGCACGACTTCCTGAGCCGAGCCGTCAAGCTGGAGCAAACGCTCACGGACCTTGCCATCCTGGACGCGGTGCCAGATGTTGTGCGTAGAAAAACTACCGTTACGCTCGTAGACAAAAGTACCTTGAAAGCTCTGCTGCTGCTCGGCCTGGCCCAGACGTTTCAACCAGTCCTGGGCTTCATCGGCATGGGCTGGAACAACAAACCAGCCACTGAGCACAAGCGTAAGTAAAGGTATGGCGCGCATGATCCTCCTTACTGGTTTTCCAGACTTGCGGCACGAGCGTATGGCAGCGCGCTCTCAGTCCCTTTCAATGCAGCCTGCTGTGCGTGCTGGCGCAGGTACCCGGGCAGACGCTGATCGTGCCAGCCTGGCTGACCTTGCAAAACACCATTGGCCATGGGACCGGTGGTCTCTGAACCCTCATTGTAGCCTGCCAGTACAGCCGGGCCTTTTGCTTGAGGGGCAACCAGACCAGGCTGGTTCGATTGCTGGGCCAGTTCGACGCCGGCGATCTCATCCTGGTTGTACAGGCGAACACCTGCCAATACGGCCAGGGTGACCGAAGCGGCGACCGCCAGGCGACCCAGGCTGCGCCATGGACCACGTGAGGCTTTTGCCGGCACGGCTTCGTCAGCAAGCGCTGCGGATACAGCCGCGGCAATATCCAGACGCGGGAGCAGCAGATCCTTGTGCATCACTGCCCGAGCGATCTGATAACGAGCCCATGTATCACGGGTTTCAACATCGTCGCAGGCACTTAATACCCGACGCAATTCCAGTTCGTCCGCTTCGTTATCCATCACTGCGGACAGCGATTCCTGCAGGGCTTCACGACTCATGGCGTTCCTCTCTTGGCTGTCGCCGCTGTCTTTAGTTTTCCTGCAACAACGGTTGCAGGGCTTTATCGATGGCCTCCCGGGCGCGGAAAATCCGGGAGCGCACGGTACCCACCGGACATTGCATGACGCTCGCAATATCCTCGTAACTCAGACCGTCGAACTCACGTAAAGTTAACGCCGTACGCAAATCTTCCGGCAGTTGCTGAATGGTTCGATGGACGGTGCCTTCGATCTCATCCCGCAGCAAAGCCCGTTCTGGTGATTCGAGATCCTTCAGGCCGTGATCGCCATCGTAGAACTCTGCATCCTCGGAACTGACATCGCTATCCGGCGGCCGGCGGCCGCGTGAAACCAGATAATTCTTCGCCGTGTTGATGGCGATGCGGTAAAGCCACGTATAAAACGCGCTGTCTCCGCGAAAATTTCCAAGTGCACGGTACGCCTTGATAAAAGCTTCCTGTGCGACGTCCTGGGCTTCATGGGTGTCGTGCACAAAACGCACGATCAACCCGAGAATTTTGTGCTGATATTTCAGCACTAGCAGATCGAAAGCACGCTTGTCGCCGCGCTGAACGCGTTCGACCAGTTGCTGATCCTCTTCCTGGGTTAGCATGAACACTCCTCAATAAGCATGGAGGAGGCTTGCAGAACAAAACGACCAGACTTGCAAACATAGACTCGGACTTTTCGCAAAAGTTCTCCCCCTCCAGGCAAGTTTCCTGCGGGCTCTGATTGGCACGCACGAAAAGCGCAGCGCGAGTTGACCCGGCTGCGCGAATAATCTTGTCGTCGGATCCGCTGGCAGGGATCGAACCGCAATCCCCCATCGAAACCGACACTGTCCCTTGATTCAGGCAACGGTCTATTGATCATGGCACTTTGACAAAAGTTCCAAATATTTATAGCTGTGCCGAACAGACATTGTGCAACCGTGGAGGGAAAAAGACCGGTAAATCGACGATACCGCTCCTTTGTCGCCCAAGGGACAAAAAAACATCCGACGAAGCGTCCGGAATTTTCCGTAACGGTAGTTTCACAATGCCATGCGCGCTCGGGTATTGTGCCGCTCCCCCCCTCTATATACTAGTGGGCTGTGCGGCTGCCTTGACTCGCAAATGAGGTGCGCCAACCCCGAACCGGGTCGCTTTGAGCGGAATCCTGAAATGAGCCAACAGTTTCAACACGATGTTCTGGTAATTGGCAGCGGTGCTGCCGGTTTGAGCCTTGCGCTGACCTTGCCCGGTCATTTGCGCATTGCCGTACTGAGCAAGGGCGATCTGGCCAACGGTTCGACGTTCTGGGCCCAGGGCGGTGTGGCCGCCGTTCTAGATGACACCGACACTGTCGAATCCCATGTCGAGGACACGCTCAACGCCGGCGGCGGACTCTGTCATGAAGACGCCGTGCGCTTTACCGTCGAGCACAGCAAGGAAGCGATCCAGTGGCTGATCGACCAGGGAGTACCTTTTACCCGCGATGAGCAATCCGGCACCGAGGATGGCGGTTTCGAGTTCCACCTGACCCGCGAAGGCGGCCATAGCCATCGACGTATCATTCATGCAGCCGATGCCACCGGCGCAGCGATTTTCCGCACCTTGCTCGACCAAGCCAGGAAACGTCCCAACATCGAATTGCTGGAACAGCGCGTCGCCGTTGACCTGATCACCGAAAAGCGCCTGGGCCTGGCCGGTGATCGCTGCCTCGGCGCCTACGTGCTCAATCGCGGCACAGGAGAAGTCGACACTTATGGCGCGCGTTTCGTGATCCTCGCCTCCGGCGGCGCCGCCAAGGTCTACCTCTATACCAGCAACCCCGATGGCGCCTGCGGTGATGGCATCGCCATGGCCTGGCGCTCCGGGTGCCGGGTGGCGAACCTGGAATTCAACCAGTTCCACCCCACTTGCCTGTATCACCCGCAAGCCAAGAGTTTTCTGATCACCGAAGCCCTGCGCGGTGAAGGTGCACACCTGAAACTGCCCAACGGCGAACGTTTCATGCAGCGCTTCGACCCTCGGGCCGAGCTGGCACCACGGGACATCGTTGCACGAGCCATCGACCACGAAATGAAGCGCCTGGGCATCGACTGCGTCTACCTGGACATCAGCCACATGCCCGAAGCGTTCATCAAGACGCACTTCCCGACGGTGTACGAACGCTGCCTGGAATTTTCCATCGACATCACAAAGCAACCGATTCCGGTGGTGCCGGCGGCCCATTACACCTGCGGTGGCGTGATGGTCGACCAGCATGGCCGTACCGACGTGCCGGGGCTGTATGCCATTGGCGAAACCAGCTTCACCGGCCTGCATGGCGCCAACCGCATGGCCAGCAACTCGCTGCTGGAATGTTTCGTTTATGCGCAGTCGGCAGCAGCAGACATCATCGACCAACTGCCTCGGGTTTCGATGCCTGCCCCCCTGCCCGTCTGGGATGCCAGCCAGGTCACCGACTCCGATGAGGACGTGATCATTGCGCACAACTGGGATGAGTTGCGCCGATTCATGTGGGACTACGTGGGCATCGTGCGCACCAACAAGCGCCTGCAGCGCGCACAACACCGCGTGCAACTGCTGCTGGATGAAATTGACGAGTTCTACAGTAACTACAAAGTCAGCCGCGACCTGATCGAGTTGCGCAACCTGGCCCAGGTTGCCGAACTGATGATTCTCTCAGCCATGGAACGCAAGGAAAGCCGGGGCCTGCATTACACCCTCGACTACCCGAACCTGTTGCCGGTCGCCCTGGACACTATCCTGGTGCCGCCCACCTACGCCGACTGAACTTGAGTCGCACGCGCAGGCGGCGGTGCACATCCGCCGCCTGTGCGTCCCGGGGCACGCAAATGGCCCTGACCCGGCGCTCGCCACGCAGACGAAAACGCAGCACCACGATCAACGGCAACGCCAGGCTGTCCGGCCTTAATTGCACAGGCTGCCAACCCGACTTCTGATTCCATAACTGCCAGCCATCGGCATCACGACGCAAGCCGCGCAATGCCTGCGGGTGTGTCAGCAATATCTGCCTGGGCAACGACCAAAACCCGTGCGCCAGGCACAGTAAAACGCCGAGCAGCCTGGCCCAGTACGGAATCGAGAGAAAAAACAGCGAACCCAGGGCGAACAGCTGGGCCAACAGATACGCCGCCAGCAACTGCCGTGAGGCATGCCAGCGGCATTCGAACGAATTACTTGGGCTGGACACGATCCAGGATCATGCGAACCATGCGCTGCAGCTCAGGGTCCTCGGATTCGTTGCGTTCCATGAACCAGCCGAACATGTCCTGATCTTCGCATTCGAGCAACCTGACGTAGCAGGCGCGATCAACCTCATTGAGGTGCGGGTAAACCTCTTTTACGAATGGCACCAGCAACACGTCAAGCTCAAGCATGCCGCGGCGGCTGTGCCAATAGAGGCGGTTCAGTTCAACATCTTCGACCATGGAGCGCTCCTCAAATAGGCCGCAAGTATACAGGCCCGCGCACTGGCGAACAGTCGGCTTTGGTCGGGACCGGCGATCCTTTGTAAACTACCCATTTCAAGGGCGCCCCCTTATGATGTGCCCCAGACTCTTTACCCTGCGATGACCCATGGCCGATTCCGCTTTTTTCTGCACCCTGACTCATGAAGGCGTTCTCGCGGTCCGCGGCGCGGACGCCAGCAAATTCCTGCAAGGCCAGTTGACCTGCAACCTCAATTACCTGAGCGACACCCGGGCCAGCCTCGGCGCACGCTGCACGCAAAAGGGCCGGATGCAATCGAGTTTTCGCATCCTGCTCGAAGGCGATGGCGTTCTAATGGCCATGGCCACCGAGTTGCTGGAACCGCAATTGGCGGATCTGAAGAAATACGCAGTGTTCTCCAAATCGAAGCTGACCGATGAAAGTGCCGCGTGGGTGCGCTTCGGCGTTGATCACGGCGATGCGGCGCTGGCCGGTCTGGGCCTTGAGCTACCCGCAGAAACCGACAGCGTCGTGCGCAATGACGCACTGATCGCCATTCGCATCTCACCTGAGCGTGCCGAATTATGGGTCGCCGCCGACCAGGCCGACAGCATCAAGGGCAAACTGTCCGCGGCGTTGAGCGAGGGCGATCTCAATCAATGGCTGCTGGGCCAGGTCCGCGCCGGGATTGGCCAGGTCATGCCGGCTACCCGCGAGTTGTTCATCCCGCAGATGCTCAACCTGCAAGCCATCGGTGGCGTGAGCTTCAAGAAAGGCTGCTACACCGGCCAGGAAATCGTCGCGCGGATGCAGTACCTGGGCAAACTCAAGCGCCGCCTGTATCGCCTGCAACTGGCTGGCGGCGAACTGCCTGAGCCTGGCGTGCCGCTGTTTGCCCCGACCCATGGCAGCTCCATCGGCGAGGTGGTGCTTGCCGCTCGTGCTGGACAGAACATTGAGCTCCTGGCGGTGTTGCAAGCCGAGGCAGCAGAAAGTGGAGATATCCACCTGGGAACGACCGAAGGGCCATCCCTGCAACTGCTCGACTTGCCGTATGCACTGGATCGCGATCGCGAGATACAGCAATAACGGCGGCAACTGGCCTAGAGAGACTAAATGAGCGAGCTGGCGGAAAGGGTCCAACAGGATTTGGTTACGGCCATCAATAACGATGATCTGGTGCTGCCGACATTGCCGGAAGTGGCCCTGCAGATTCGCAAGGCCGCCGAGGATCCGGAAATCAGCGTCAGCACACTGAGCAAGGTGATTGGCCGCGATGCCGCGCTGTCAGCGCGCCTGATCAAAGTCGTCAACAGCCCGCTGCTGCGCGCCACCCACGAAGTGACTGATCTGCACACGGCGATCACCCGCCTGGGCATCAACTACAGCAGCAACCTCGCAATCGGCCTGGTCATGGAGCAGATCTTCAATGCCCGCTCCGATGTGGTCGAACAAAAGATGCGCGAAGTCTGGCGTAAAAGCCTGGAAATCGCCGGCATCAGCTACGCACTGTGCCGCACCTATACCCGCCTCAAGCCCGATCAGGCAGCTCTGGGTGGGTTGGTGCATCAGATTGGGGTGCTGCCGATCCTGACTTATGCCGAAGATCACTATGAACTGCTGTCCGACCCGGTCAGCCTCAATCATGTGATTGATCAGATCCATCCATTGATCGGTGAGAAACTGCTCAAGGTCTGGGATTTTCCGGACCTGCTGGTGCAGGTGCCGCAGTTGTACCTGGATTTGAAACGCCAGTCCGCCCGGGTCGATTATGTGGATCTGGTACAGGTTGCCAGCCTGTACTGCCACAAAGACACCGATCACCCGCTGGCTCGCGTCGATGTTTTGAGCGTGCCGGCCTTCGGCAAACTCGGGGTCGACATCGACAACAAGGCGATGTGTACCGAGCTGGAAGAGTCGCGGTCGATGTTTTACTGATCAGGGACCGTGTCGTCCCTCGCGATGAGATCGGCACATCCAACATCTCTGGTGACTGACACTGCGCCATCGCCGGCAGGCCAGCTCCCACAGTGGATCTGTGGTCGTACGCAGATTTTGTGTCCGCTACAGATTCACTGTAGGAG